>JAGCIZ010000198.1 GCA_017648235.1 Paludibacteraceae bacterium | reverse complement strand
GAATGACCAATTGACAAACATTTATCTTTTTAGCGAAAGTGCAGATTATGAATTTTATCTAGAATGATTGAAAAACGTTACAAAGACTACGCTTCTATCCTGAAAAAGATATTTGATGGTCGAGTTCAAAAAATTTCTATAAATGCAGGATTTTCTTGCCCTAACAGAGACGGAAAAATTGGGACAGGAGGTTGTAGTTATTGTAATAACCAGTCGTTTACGCCCGATTATTGCAGGTCGTACAAATCGATCACTCAGCAAATAGACGAAGGTGTACTTTTTTTTGATCATAAGTACAAAACCCAAAAATACCTTGCTTATTTCCAGTCATTTACAAATACCTACGGAAGTTTGAATGATTTGATTTCTATTTATGAAGAGGCTTTGAATCATGAAAAAATTTCCGGAATTGTAATTGGTACTCGTCCAGATTGTGTAAGTGATGAGTTATTAGATTATTTTTTCGAGGTTTCTTCTAGAAGGTTTGTGATGCTTGAATATGGAGTAGAATCAACATGCGAAGATACGCTTAAATTTATAAATAGAGGTCATTCGTTTCGAGTGGCGGCTGAAACAATAAAATCTACAGCAAAAAAAGGTATTTTTGTAGGTGCACATTTAATTTTGGGTTTGCCTTGCGAAAGTAGAGAGCAGTTGATTGAGCATGCTCGTAATTTGTCGCAGTTGCCCATTCATTGTTTGAAACTTCATCAGTTGCAAATTATAAAGGGAACAAAAATGGCAAAGCAATATGCAGAAAATCCTGAATGGTTTCATCTTTTTACAGCTGAAGAATATATTGATTTGGTTGTTGATTTTTTGGAATGGCTAAATCCTGAAATTGCCATAGAGCGCTTTGTTTCTCAGTCTCCAAAAGAATTAATTGTGGCTCCAGATTGGGGACTGAAAAATTATGAATTTGCTGTAAAAATAGAGAAACGTCTTGCTGAAAGAAATACATGGCAAGGGAGGTTGTTTTTGAAGTAGAGATTTGATAGTGTTTTTACTCTTTTTGTTAATTTTGTAATCAATTTTTTCAATTTAGAACGATGGTAAAACTTGTAACAATAGCTATTCATACGTTGGAACGTGCAAAACTTCTAAAGTCTGTTTTGGAGGCTGAAGGAATAAAAGTTACGTTGTATAATTTAGATTTGTTCAAACCTCTTTTTTCGGCAGGAGTAAGAGTGCGCATTGCCGAAAAAGATTTGCCTCGTGCGCTTCAAATTATTGAAAATTCAGAAAATAGTGCCATTTTGGAGAGAAACCGAAGTAAAATTCTTGTTCCGGTGGATCTTTCCATTGAATCAGAAAAAATTGTTGAAGCAAGTTTTCGTTTTGCTCAGCACATCGATGCCGATATTGTTTTTCTCTATTCCTACTTTATGCCCGAACATTCTTTTTTCCCGAACCGAACAGAGTCGGCCTACGTGAGGGATTTAGAGCAAAAGCAACAATCTATAATTCTTGAGGAATCGGCTAATTTTAAGCAATTTATCAATGGAGTTGAGCAAAAGATTGAAAATGGAGTTTTTCCTAGAATAAAGTACATGTATGTGATGGAAGAGGGTGTTCCTGAAGATGCAATAGTTGATTGGGCAAAAAATAATAGCCCTCAGATCATTATTATGGGCACAGGTGCTAAAAATAATCAGGGAATAGAACTCCTTGGTAGCGTAACTGCCGAAGTAATGGAGCGTAGTCCCGTGCCTGTTTTGGGAATTCCTTCCAATATAGATATGCAAGGGATAGAAAATCTTGAAAATGTGATGTTTGCAACAAATATTGACGATAGAATGTTGACATCGCTCGACAAAACTATGACCTTGTTTAAGAAGCAGTCGTACAACCTATTTTTGGCTCATTTTGAACAAAAACAAGATGCTTGGAACGAGATAAAATTGGCAGGATTGCGTGATTATTTAGTGAAAACTTTCCCGATGGTCAATGCGGAATATTCTCTAATAAAAGGAAATGATTTGTTGCAGTCTTTTGAGGATTTTATTCGTGAAAAAAAGATTAATCTTGTGGTTATAAACACGCATCGTCGTAACATTTTTATGCGACTATTTAATCCAAGTATGGCTCGCAAAATGCTTTTCCATTCGGACACTCCTATTTTGGTTGTGAGAGTATAAAAAAGTGAAAATTATTTTAACTTATCATGCTCCAATTGATATTGCTACGTTGGAGTTTTTGTAGGTTCTTTTTGAGAACAATATGTTCTTGCAGCTCCAAAAAGGGATCTTTTTCAATTAACTCAAGAGCAATGTCACGTGCCAGCTGAAGCAGTTTTCCATCTTTGGCGAGATTCGCTATTTTTAAGTCAAAAGGCAATCCGCTTTGTTGTGTTCCTTCTATATCTCCAGGACCTCTAAATTGTAAATCGGCTTCAGCAATTTCAAATCCATCAGTTGTTTGTGTCATTGTTGAAAGTCTTTTTTGTGTGTCGCTTGTTATTTTGTAGCTCGACATCAAAATACAATACGACTGATTGGCTCCACGCCCGACACGACCTCTTAGCTGATGAAGTTGAGAAAGACCGAATCGTTCTGCACTTTCAATTACCATTACCGATGCATTAGGAACATTTACACCAACTTCTATTACTGTGGTAGCTACTAAAATTTGTGTTGCTCCAGACGAAAACTTCTGCATTTCAACATCTTTTTCGGCAGGTTTCATTCGTCCGTGAACTATGCTTACTTTGTATTGAGGAAAGTGCTCTTTTGTATATTCGTATCCATCTTCAAGATTCTTTAAGTCCAACTTTTCCGATTCTTGAATCAGAGGATAAACAATATAAATTTGTCTGCCTTCTTCAAGTTGTTTTTTTAGAAAATTATTTATAGAATCGCGCCTATTGTCAAATAGATGTAACGTTTGAACTGGTTTGCGTCCAGGAGGTAATTCATCAATTACAGAAACATCTAAATCGCCATAAATGGTCATGGCTAAAGTTCGTGGAATGGGAGTAGCGGTCATTACCAATACGTGTGGTGGTTGAATATTTTTTGACCAAAGCTTTGCACGTTGGGCTACGCCAAAACGATGTTGTTCATCGATAATTACTAATCCAAGATTGGAAAAAATAACTGTATCTTCAATCAGTGCGTGTGTGCCAATCAAGATTTTTAATTCGCCATTTTTTAGGTTGTTGAGAATCCTGTTTCTGTCCGATTTTTTTGTTGAACCAGTGAGCAATTCGGTTTCAATGTTCATCGGTTTAAGCAATTCGGAAATAGTTGAAAAATGTTGTGCGGCTAAAATTTCGGTTGGAGCCATTAGGCAAACTTGAAAACCATTGTCCAATGCAATAAGCGATGACATTAGCGCAACCATTGTTTTTCCGCTACCCACATCTCCTTGCAGTAACCTATTCATTTGTTTGCCAGTTTTCATATCGGAGCGAATCTCGCGCAAAACACGTTTTTGTGCGTTGGTAAGTTCAAAAGGTAGGTGATTTTGATAAAAAGAATTGAAGTTTTTTCCGATGGTTCCAAAAACATATCCTTTGAATTTTTTTTCACGATATTTAGTTTGTCTAACTATGCTCAGTTGGGTGTAAAATAACTCTTCAAACTTAAGGCGATATTGAGCTTTTTGTAGTATATCATTATTTTGTGGTAGATGAATGTTGAAAAGTGCCTCTTTTCTGCTCATTAAATGATACTTTTCAACTAACTCTTTAGGCAAAGTTTCATCTATGTTGCTGACACTTTTGAGTGCTGTAAAAATAATGTTTCTGATGGCAGTGGAGTTCAGAAAATTATTTTTCATTTTCTCTGTTGTGTTGTAAAACGCTTGCAAATAGTTCGTTTTTTGAATGTTGACTTTTGTAATAGGGTCTACTTCAGGATGAGGAATGTTGTAGCGACTGCCGTATCGAGTAGGTTTTCCAAAAACGATATAGGGGACATTTATTTTCAAACGATTTTCGACGTATTTAATACCTTGAAACCATACTAAATCGATAAATCGGTTGCCATCGGTAAAATGAGCTATCAGTCTGCGACTTCTGCCTTCTCCCATTTTTTCAAAAGAAGCAATTCTTCCTTTAAGTTGGATGTAGGGCAGTGAGTCATCAATTTCGTGGATGTAATAAAATCGGCTCCTGTCGATGTATCGATATGGGAAATACGTCAGCAAATCGGCAACAGTAGAAACTGCAATCTCTTTTTCTAAGACCTCAGCACGCTTCGGTCCTATGCCTTGTATGTATGTGATATTTGTACTTAAATCCACAAATTTTCAAGATTATAAACACAAAAGTAAACAAAAGTTTGAGATTTATTTGTTTGTATGTAAAAGTTAAATGATGAAGAAAATTTTGTTTGTAAAGTAGTAACTTACTTTTTTCGTATCTTTGTACTTGATATTTTAGACAACAGATTTTTTTAAATAATTTTTAGAGCAATAATGAAATTTATTAGATAAAAAATAACCAAATACAAATCAAAGCATTAACTATTATTTCACGTTCAAAATAAGCCTCGGAAACTTGATTTTGAAAATAATATATTTGGGTTAAGTCTTAAGTGTAAAATCTCACTCCATTTTGTTAATGCTCACACTGCATAGGTGTGAGTGTTTCTGTGAGTGAGTGAGGTTTTGCTCCGAGGCTTTCCTCGAATGTGAATAGAAAGACTTACACCTTTTTATTTGTCAAATGATAGTAATGCATTTACTATCTTTTTTATGTCAAAAAAAACAAATATTCACATCGGACATCTTATTGAGAAGGAAGTTCGTCAGCAAGGACGAAGTATTCCTTGGATTGCTGAGCATCTTAATTGTGAGCGAACTAATGTCTATAGTATATTCCATAGAGAAAGTATAGATACAGCTTTGTTGTTGCAAATATCTGTGATATTGCACCATAATTTTTTCTCGTATTATTCTTCAGAGTACAATTTTATGTTGTCAAAATAAATCAACAATTTGTTGATTTATAAAAACTTACATAACGACTTAATTGATTGTAAAGTCTATACTTTTGTAGAATTGTTAAAAATATTAAATCTGAGAAAAATGAGAAAAAGTTTAATGATTGTGGTGTTGCTACTTTCTACAGCAACAATTTGTTTTTCGCAAAGTAAAAAGAAAGCAAATAAGGATACGGAACACTTCCGTTATGAAATTGAGTGTGCAGGAAATGGAACTCAAGGTACGTATTTAGTAAAAGTATGGAGTTATTCAAAGAAAGCACAAGTGGCTGCAGAGCAATGTAAGAAAAATGCAGTTCATGGTATCATTTTCAAAGGATATAGTAGTAAAAATGGCTGTGTTGCTCAACGTGCAATGGCTTCTAATCCGGGAGTTGAGATGGAACATGCTGAATTCTTTGATTTGTTTTTTAGCGACAATGGAGAATACTTAAAGTATGTGGCCCTTACTGCTGGAACGCAAGAAATAATAAAAGTAGGAAAAGAATATAAAGTTGGTGTTGTTGTTTCTGTCTCGAAAGATGCTTTGCGTAAAGCACTAGAAAAAGCTGGTGTAATACGTTCGCTTAGTACAGGTTTTTAATATTGTTTAATCATGAAAAAGATTCTTTTTTTGTTGGCTATTGCCACAGTATTTATAGGATGTGGTCCTAAAAAATCACAAGCGTATTACGATTATAAAACTAAGTGTATAGGAACCGAATTAGATGGATCATATACGTTGCGTTCTTGGGGACGTGCTCGTAATGCTGCAGATGCTTATGTACAAGCACACAAACAAGCTGTATATGATGTTTTGTTCACAGGTGTTGAGCCTGCATCAAATGGGCAGTCTTATTTGAAACCTTTGATTTTTGAACCAAATGCACGTGAAAAGTACGAAGATTATTTCAATGCTTTTTTTGCTGATGGAGGTGCTTATAAAAAGTTTGCTTCGATAAAAGAAAAGCGTGTATTGTCGAGCAACTATGCAAGAACGGATGTACAATCTATCTGCGAAACAACTGTTTGTGTTTGGCGTACTAAGTTGCGTGAAAAATTAATTGAGGATGGTATTATTAAAAAATAAAAGTATGAAAAAGAGTATAGTTCTTTTGTTTGCAGTTTTTGTTGCAACAATGGCTTTTGGTCAGGCTAAAAAGCCAACTCTAATGGTGGTGCCAAGCGATGTTTGGTGTAATCAGAATGGCTATGTGTCGGAGTATGACAATTTGGGAACGATAGAAGTTATTCCCGATTATAAAAAAGCATTACAAAATGATATGAATCTGAAGTTAGCTATTGCCAAAATTAATGATTTGATGGCAGAGCGTGGTTTCCCTTTGAAAGATTTGGAACAAACATTGAAAATGATTGCTCAAGCAACAGCAGAAGATGCTGTAACAACCAATAAATCAGGTGCTCAAATGGAAGAATCACCTCTTGATAAGATTCGTCGTACGGCAAAAGCTGATATTATTATTGAGTTAACATGGAACATCACAAAGCAAGGTCCTAAATCAATACTTACCTATGTTATGGAAGCAAAAGATGCTTATACAGGCAAAAGTATTGGTGGTGCAAATGGAACTGGAGCACCTTCGTTTTCGGCGGAGCCTGTTGTTTTATTAGAAGAAGCTGTGGTTGCTAACATAGATAATTTTAATAACAGATTGATGGCTCATTTTGAGGATTTGTTTGCAAATGGGAGAGAGGTTGCTCTTGAAATTCGTGTCTTTGAAAATGATTTAGATCTTGATTTAGAATCTGAATTTGACGGAATGGAACTTGCTGAAATTATAGAAGAGTGGATGGAAGAAAATACGATGCAAGGACGTTTTTCAAAAATGGATGCATCGGAATATGTGATTCGTTATGAACAAGTTCGCATACCATTATGGAAGCCAAATGGAGCAGCAATGGATACTGAAAGTTTCGCTCGACAACTTCGTTCGGTTTTGCGTAAAGAACCTTATAATATTCCAGTAAAAATAATGAATAGAGGTTTAGGTAAAACAATTTTAGCAATAGGAGGAAAATAAAATGAGAAAATGTATTTCATTGGTTCTTGCGTGTGTGATTTTGAGTTTTTTTACGGTAAATCTGCAAGCTCAAAATAACAATTTGGCATTGAAAGTTATTGTTGCTGATCAACCGGAACCATTCCCTCACAACGCAAAATCTCAACTTGTAAATAAGTTGAATTTGATTTTAACTAAGAATGGTTTAGCTTCGGCTGATGTATTGAATAGATTTTTTGTTACAGTTGTTGCAACTCCATCAACAAAAGATGTAATTCCTGGTCCGCCTATGCAAATTGCTCAAAGCATGGATTTTACATTTTACATAGCCGATTATTATACGCAAGTAATATACTCCACAGCAATGTTGAGTTCGAAGGGTGTTGGAACAAACGATAATAAAAGCTACATGGATGCTATTAAGCGTTTGAATATCAATAATTCAGAAGTAGCTTCTTTTGTAAAAGAGGGGAAAGAAAAGATTATTAAATATTTTGATGAAAATGCCGATAAAATGTTGTTGGAGATTCGCACTTTGGCAAAACAACACGAATACGAAAAGGCTTTGTTTTTGTTAACAGGAATTCCTTACGATTGCAAAAAATATACAGATTTTATGGCTCTTGCCGATGATGTTTATCAACAATATGTAGATTATTTGTGTGATATCAATTTAGCAGAAGCCAAAGCTATTTGGGCATCGTCTCAAAATGCTGATGGAGCAGCTCTTGCAGGTGAATATCTTGCTCAAATATTGCCTGATGCAAAGTGTTATGCTGATGCAGAAAATCTATATAAAGAAATAAAAGGCAAAGTATTGGACGACTGGAAATTTGAGATGAAGAAATATCAAGATGAGGTTGATTTGG
>JAGCIZ010000197.1 GCA_017648235.1 Paludibacteraceae bacterium | reverse complement strand
CTATCAAACGAACAAGTCATCTCACCCATTATTCCATGAGTTTTCTGCACCGCCCCAACCACAGTCAAATCTTGTTCAAATATCATTTCTAATCCTTTTTCAATTTATTAATCAACAAATTTTTCAACTGCTCTGCCGAAAGATTCTCCTTCCATTTTCCATTATGAGCCAAAAGCACATTTCCAGTTTCTTCCGAAACAACAATTGCCAAAGCATCAGTCTGCTCCGAAAAACCAATTGCTGCACGATGACGAAGTCCAAACTGCTTAGGAAGAGTTGTTTTTTTTGAAACAGGCAACACACAACGCGCCGCTTTAATTTTTTCATTTGAAATAATCAAAGCTCCATCATGCAAAGGACTATTTTTAAAAAAAATAGACTCTATCAATTGCGTATTGACATCGGCATAAAATTGTTCTCCTAATTCAATATACTCTTGTAAATTCATCTTCTGCTCAATAATAATGAGTGCCCCAGTTTTAGTTTTTGCCATATTCTGACAAGCTAGAACCAACGGAATAACAGGAAAGGTAAGGTTTTGCTCTACGTTCTTTTTTGCAAAAAAACGACTCTTTATTTTTTGAATCAAAAGCCAATTTTTTTCAGAACCCATGCGTATTAAAAATCGTCGAATTTCATTCTGAAAAATAACAACCAAAGCAATAGAACCGACACTAACTACTTTGTCAAGGATAGAACCTAAGAGTTGCATTTTGAACACATAAGCAACTAAAAACCATGTAAATATAATTGCCATTATCCCTATAAAGATATTAAGCGTTCTTGTTTCACGCATCAATTTATAAAATTGATACATAAGATATGCCACAAGAAAAATATCAATAATATCTTTTACTCCGAAACCTAAAATCATAATTCTATTGTTTTATAAAATTGATACAAATTTATCGTTTCCCTTGCCTCTTTTACATCATGAACTCTCAAAATATTAACACCTTGATTCAATGCCAACACATTCAAAACAGTTGTTCCATTTAGTGCCTCATTAGGATTTATTTGAAGTAATTTACAAATCATTGATTTACGAGAAACTCCAATCAATAAAGGCAAATCAAATTGATTAAACAATGACATATTTTTTAATAAAAAATAGTTTTGTTCAATGCTCTTTGAAAACCCAAAGCCAAGATCCAATATCACATCTTTCAAACCTAAACTATTTAGTTTTGCTATTCTTTGAGAAAAAAAACGAACAACTTCTTGTAAAAAGTTCTCATCACAACAAGGCAAATTTCGTTCAGCTTTTTCATTCCATTTTGAGTGAGTTAATACGTAAGGAACCGATAAACGAGCAACCTCATCAAACATCCTTTTATCTAATTCACCTCCAGAAATATCATTCACTATAGCGACATTGTAGTCCTCAACCATTTTTTTTGCTACTACAGAACGAAACGTATCTATTGAAAGTAAAATATCAGGAAAATGTTTTCGAATAACATCTAATGCAAAACCCAAACGAGCCATTTCTTCCTTCTCATTTACAAACTTTGCATTTGGTCGAGTAGAGCAAGCTCCGACATCTATAATATCCGCACCATCTTTTAAAAAATCCTCTATCTGAGAATGTATTCTCCGCTCAGTTTGGCACCTACTTTCAGAAAAAAATGAATCTGGGGTAACATTCAAAATCGCCATAATCAATGGATTTTCCAAATTCACCAAACTACCATTAAAAGATATAGTTTTTCTATTCATTTATTACTTAAAAGTACCAAAAACAGCGCAAAAATAAAGAATTTACACTACCTCCTAAAGTTTTGGAAAAAAAAACATCAAATAATTCGCAATTAAAAATAAAGTTTTATATTTGCACGTTGAAAATAGACAACTTGTATAATTATGAGAGTAAAAATGAACATCAAATTTTGTTTATCGTTATTGGGAGGTTTGGTCTTTTTGTCTTCATGTAGCAAACAGGCACAATCTAATACGACTGGTATGAATTACAACGACCCAAAACATGGAGGTTTTCAAGTAATTGACAATTACCAACCTAAAACTCCTCCGGGAATGGTTTTCATACAAGGAGGCAAAATCACCATAGGACAGAATTTGGAAGTACTTGCTAACAAAAACAATAATCAAAAACGTACAATTACAACATCTTCTTTTTTTATGGATGAGTACGAAATCACAAACATCAACTGGAGAGAATATGTTTCTTGGCTTTCTGTTGTTTACCACAACACTCCTGAGGTAGTGGATGTTGCTCGACCAGACAGTACTGTTTGGCGTGGAGAATTGGTTTTCAACGAGCCTTATGTGCGCTATTATCATTCTCATGCTGCTTATGGGCACTATCCTGTAGTAGGTGTTTCTTGGAATCAAGCAAATGACTATTGCGCATGGCGTACCGACCGTATCAACGAAATGGAGTTGGTAAAGGCTGGAGTTATAAAAATGACAAATTTTGATGCAATTCGTAAATGTTCAGCAAAAGCAATTATTGAAGCTGAACTTAATGCGGGGAACATTCTTTCTGGAGTACAAAAAGATTCTATACGTTTAGCTATGCAAGATAGCATCAATAGGACATATGTTTTCAGTATGCAAAAATATCTGTTGATGAAATCATATAATCCAGAATTGGGAAGAAGACCACAATTGAATGCATATGGAGATACCATAAAAACAAGTTTATCTCATGGATTAATATTTCCAGAGGTTCGCCTCCCAACTGAAGCTGAGTGGGAATATGCAGCTTATGGCATGTTGCCTAATGAAGAAGGTTTCTATGCAGAAAACAAAGCATATCCTTGGGCAGGACAACAATTGCGAAATCCAAGCAAACAAATTCGAGGAGAAATGCAAGCAAACTATGTACGTGGACGAGGAGACCTCATTGAGCATGTAGAGTCATTAAGTGATCGTGGAACAATAACAGCCCCTGTTTATGCTTTCATGCCAAATGATTATGGGTTGTATAATATGGCTGGGAACGTAAACGAATGGGTTGATGATGTATATCGTGAAACATCTTCATGGGAAGTTGAAGAATATAATCCTTATCGTGGAAATGTAGTTCTAGCTCCTTCAAGAGATAGTATGGATTACACAATTGATGAATATGGTCGTTTGGCCTACGACATTGAGAGTGACTATCGTGACTTTAACGATGGGGATCAAAAAAGTTCTTTTGATAGAGAAGACTGGAAAAAACGCGAAACAGATACCTTGATGCTTACAAGATACAAAAAGAAAGATCCTTTATTTATGCTTTCTACAGATGTAAACAACAATTCTCGCGTTTATAAAGGTGGATCCTGGAGAGACCGTGCATATTGGTTGAATCCTGCAACACGTCGATATCTTGACGCTAGCAAATCTGCAAATGATATTGGTTTCCGTTGTGCAATGACAAAAATTGGCGAATCAAAACCAATTGAAAGAAAATAAAAATAGTTAAAAAATATCTAAAAAAAAGGGAAGTCAATACTTCCCTTTTTTTTAGATAAAATCATTCTTAATAACGAATACATTTATTTATAATGAGAATCAAATAAACAAGAAAAACGTATAAAAAATAAAAAGAATAATCGTTTTGTCTGCTAATAGAAACTGAATAACACATACACACAACTATTAAACAGAGAAAACTAGAGTGAATCTTGCATATTTGACATCGGTCTTAGCCGACTAATGATTGCTCTGAACCCGATTTAGCCCTCATATGCGATGTAAGGGTAATTATTTAATTTTGTATATTTCAAAAAATACACCATTTTTTTCAAATCGTTGCACTAAAATCTGCTGACGAATAGAATCTATTGATGGAGAATCTACATTGCCGATGTTTGTGTAAATAATCCACTTATTTCTCACAAAATTATATGTATCAAATTGCTGATTTTCATTTGAAAGGTCGGTAAGTGAACATTTCTCTGTTAGAGGAAATGAAACTCCTACTTCAGAAAAAGGAATATTATTCTCCTTAATAAAGAAAATGGTTTTCTTTCTCAACTCAAAATATGGAGTGTGAGCTAAAGAAGAATCCCACGATTGCGCTAACCTTTCTGGATAAATAAAAAAATGACAACTAGAAAGAACTATTGTAAGTATAAGAAGTAATGCCTTTGCCTTTTTCTGAGAGCTTACTAGTGTTATTGAGCGCGCTAAATTTATAGAAAAGAGCAAATATAGCAACAAAAAATATCTCATTCCAAAAGGATTGTACCATGGCAAAGTAGCTAATAATAAGAATCCTAAAACTATAGAATAAGCAATAAGCAGAAATGGTTCTACTGCATTCTTTTTAAATTTAATGAACAGATAAATAAAAGCTATCCACAGAAAAATTCTTCCATATTCAACAAAACGAAATCCTAAGACTAAAATATTTTTTACAAAATACTGAAAATCAACCAATCTCCAATGTTCTCCCCAATCAGAATTATCAGAATTGTCAAGTAATAAATATCCCGTTGTTATTTTTTGATAAACAACAAATGAAACTAAACACAAAAGTGTCGGGGAAAAGATTAAAATTGTATTTCTCAATGAAGACCAGAAAGTTAGACCATTTCTATACTCTACAACTAAAAAAAGTAGCGTCAATGCAACTGCTACCAACATTCCTCGCTCTCCTACCGTTGACAATAGAAACAAAGAAACTGTTAACAATAATCTTCTACTCCTCAATATATTATTAATACTCCAAACGGCAAATGTCATTAAAAATAAATCTGCGTAAAGGCCCAATGTTTGTGTTAGAAAAGTTGCATCCGACACAACAAATAAAAAAGCCAGAAAAAGAAATTCTCTGCCAACAAACCGTTTACACAAGATATAGGTCTGGAATAGCAAGAAGAAAACAAAAGGCAAATAACACAAATGTGAAACAAGAAGTGTTCTTCCAAAAATTTTCCACATCAATGCTGTATAGAATTGAGGAAAATTTGGTGCTACACCAAACTCAACTGGGAAAGGCAAAGAAAAAAGTCCGTTGTCATACAAATACGTTGCAGGACGAGAAATAATCACCAACGAATCCCAAAAAAAATAAGTATTAAGTAAAAAGAACTTAACAATCAAAAAAATTGCACTAACTACAAGAAATGATTTATTCTCCTTCAACCAATTCATTTTCACTAAAACAAGTTGTATGTTGTGGTCAATACTTTGAATTCTGTTCGGCGATTTATTTGATCCACTATCTCCTTTTGTGCCTCCGTCAAATGATTGTATAACTTTTCATTGAGAATATCATTTTCTCGTAAGAAATTATGCTTCCTTGCTAATTGCTTAGTTACTACAACTGGAGTAGATTTACCATAACCTTTCGGAGTAAGTCGTTCTTTTTCTATGTCAGACTGGATTAAGAAATCAACAACAGACTGAGCCCTTTTTTGCGACAACTCCAAGTTAAAGCCCTCTGTCCCGCGACTATCAGTATGAGCTGAGATTTCTATTGTGATATTTGGATTGTCATTTAACAATTTAACCAATCCGCTTAATGATTTTTTAGATTCTTCTGTCAATTCCCACTTTCCAAATTCATAAAAAATATTTTCCATTTGTACCGGTTTTCTCAATGAAATTAACTGAAAATCCTGTTGAAAAACCTTACTATTATTAAGTTGAGAAGTGGTAAACTTATTAGACATATTCAAAAATCCCCGAGCAGTTGCCAATATTACATAATCTTCATCTTTCTTTAGATTAATACGATATGTACCATCCTTTCGAGCTTTTAACTTTACATTAGTTCCTTTATTACCTATTATCTTAATTACCGCATCTGTTATTGACTCGTTGTTTTGATCCATTATTTTTCCTTCTACTGAAAACAAAACCTCAGGTAACTCAAAACTCCAAATCTTATCAAATCCTTTTTTTTGATTTCTATTTGATGAAAAAAATCCTCGCTGAATCTGTCCATTTTCAAAAGTTATTCCAAAATCATCAGCAGAAGAATTTATAGGGGCTTTCATATTTTCTACCGTCCAATTTCCTGACGTGTCGCAAACCGCCTTAAAAATATCTAGTCCACCAAAACCAACATGTCCGTCCGACGAAAAATAAAGATTTCCTCTGCTGTCAAAAGAAGGAAACATCTCGTCTCCTTCCGTATTTATTTGACTGCCAAGATTCTCTGCCATTCCAAAATCGTCACCTTTTATTTCACAACGCCACAGATCTTTACCACCTTGACCATTTTCTGCATCAGAAACAAAATAAAGATATTTTCCATCAACAGAAAGCGCAGGATGTGCAACAGTAATACTACTATCCTTAAAAATTTCAATTTTCTTTGGCTCAGACCATTGTCCGCCAGAGCGTTTCGACAAATAAATTTCTGCCCCAAGATTACTACCTTTTACATAACGGCAACGCGTAAAAAAGAACTTCTTTCCATCAAGCGAACAAAAAGGAGTTCCTTCGTCATTGATAGTGTTAAATTCTCCTTCCATCAACGATAAATCGTCCCACTTTCCTTCGGCATTCTTCTTTGTAAAATAAATGTTATTGTTGGGTTGTCCTGTTATAGCACTATTTTTTTTACTCAACTTGCTATCTCTATTCGAAGTAAATACCAACGATTCTCCACTTCCCATAAATGATGGAGAGAAATCTGAATTACGTTTCGAATTAAATCCTGACGCAAATTTCACAACGTATCGTGTTGGATTTTTTTTCCAAAACAAGGCAGAATCACAAGCCATCTTTCCTGCTAAAGCCAATCGACTTTCAGGATTTTTTTTCAAAAAACGAGCATAACTTTTTGAGGCTTCTCCATAACGTCCCAACGCTCTCTGCATCTCAGCACAACGAAGATAAGCAGTATCATTCTCGGGATTCCACTTTACAACATTGGAATAGGCTCTTAACGCCTTTGTATCATTATTTGTCAAACGATAACACTCTCCTAGTTTGAAAGCTACTTCAGCTTTCTTTTTTTTATCTTTTTTAGATACCGAGTTCTGCAACTTCTTATACATATCACTTGCAGCAAAGTACTCTCCTATTTCGTACTTTTTATCAGCTTTTTTCAAACGCCGATTGACACTACAAGAAGAAAATAAAAAAGATAAACTAGAAATGGCAAAAAGCAGAAACAAAAATCTTTGTACGCAATCCAAACCAAATTTTGTATTTATTCTATTTGGCATAAAATTTTATTGAAGTTTTTTATTCAACTTTTCTAATTTAGAGATTGCTGTTTCTTTCTCCTTTCGGAGTAGGTAAAGATCTGATAAAACAACAGACAAATGCTGAGTTTTAACAAAAGCTTCTTTATCTAGATTTTCTAAATAATAAACATAACTACGATCACCCAACAAACGCACTTTAATACGACTCTGCGCATTATCTACGATAAAATCATGCAAGTTATTTAACGCTTTTTCTTCAAAAATTAAAGACTCGCAAACATCACTTTCATTGTAAAAAGCATTAAAAACACCTTCTTCTGACTCAACAAAAAGTTCATTTGCAACTACTTGCACTTTCTTTTGATGTACAGAAAAATTTCCAAAAAACTGACTCAACACAAAAAACTCACCTTTCTCATTCACGTAGGGTTGAAGATAACATCGCTGAGCATTTCTTCCTATTGTCATCGTTTTATGCACATAATTGCCAAAATCTTGATAAGTAGAATCCTTTTGAAACTCAAATCCTTTAGTTGCTGTTATCAGTTCGTTTTCCTTGTTAACAATCATCGTATCAACATACAACAAACTTCTCGTGAATTCATATCTTTGAATATGCCAAAGCAAAGTATCAGCTTGGCGGCGAACACTTATAATGCGTGGAAAAGTCTGATGAATAGAATCCAACAAAATTTTCGCATTGTTGTACTCCAAAGACTCATACTTCTGCTTTGCTTGAGAAAGAATTTCCAAAGCATTTTTTTCCTCCTTATTCCCACAAGCCGTCAAAAACAAAGCAAGAAAAACAAATGAAAAAATTCTATTTATCAATATTCTCATAATAGTCGTTCAATATCTTTTCTGCAAATGTTGTATCTTTCTCAAAAACATGCAACTTTATTCCTCCAAATGGAGAAGAAAACATAGGATAAAGTTGAACAATGTTTTCGTCACTCAAAAAGCACTCAACCCCGTTTTGTAACAACAAATCCTTTTCCAAATTCGCCAAGGCCAAATTGTCGTATGTTTTTAGCACCTTGGTTTCTTTCATATCAAATAGACATTAAGAACTTTTTGAAATCAGAAAACTCTGCACTCAAAGGAATCGAAAGTTTCTCTCCTTTCATAAATGCTTGTAACTTTTCTGGAATTTCTATATCTGCATTAAGTATTCCATCAATAGTTTCCTTAAATTTCGCAGGATGAGCAGTTTCTAAAAATACCCCAACTTCGTTTTCTTTTAACAACTGCTTCAAAGCACCAAAACCACAAGCTCCATGAGGATCAAGTAAATAGTT
>JAGCIZ010000196.1 GCA_017648235.1 Paludibacteraceae bacterium | reverse complement strand
TTGAGAGACTCTATAAGCTGAGCTTTAGCATCTTCAGGAGATAATCCAGAAATGGCAGCCAATTGGTCAGTTACTTGCTTTTGACTACGTTCAAGATCTTTACGCTTCTCGTCCAACAACTGCAACTGACTGTCCAAATTCTTACGAGTAGCATCAAGTTCATTGCTTCTGCGTTGGAGTTCCCCTTGGCGTTGATTAAGAGATAATTCTCTTTGCTGCATTTTTGCATTATTTGCCACAACTTGTTTGTCATGTTCCGATTTAAGATTGAAGAATTTTTCTTTGACTTCAAGCAACTTTTTCTTTTTCAAATTTTCAGCCTCAGATTCTGCATCAGCCATCATACGGCGCATTTTCGCTCTTGACGAAAGCACACTAATAGTCCATCCTCCTGCAATTCCAGCAAGAAGGGAAACTGTTGTAAATATTATTGTACTCATATTCTTTTTTATTTAATTTTATAATCCTTTCTTCTACTAAACAAAAAACGCATCATTTCCCTTTTTATTTCAAGGAAATTAATGCGAAAAACTTTTTTTGAGGAAATAAATAATTCTTCCCTTATTTCTTATTCACTCAAACTATCTTTTAGTTCTTTACTTAATTGAGAAAAACTTGCTTCTAACTTGTCTATATCGTCTTTAGCTAGTTTTTTTTCTGCCAAATGGTTCACTACCGCGTTGTATGCCGACATTAAAAGAATCATTTCTCCATCAACTTCCGAATAATTCTTCCGATAAAACGAAATCATTTCATTCAATCGTTGTGCTGCGTTACGATAAACCTGTTCGTCAGCTCTGTTTATATCCAACTGAACTTTTCGACCTCCGAGAACAACCGAAATAGTCAATCTTTCACTTGGCATATTATTCGTTAAGTAAAACTAAACAATTATCTATTTTTCGCATCAAATTACTAATTTTCCGATAAGCAACATCCCGTTCTTCTCTAGTAACTGACAAGGACTTAGCCACTTGTAATCGGTTGTAATTATTGCGCCACTCTAAAATTTCTTTGTGGGCAGCCATCAAATCTTCGTTTTTTTCATTTAGTTTTCGTTCTGTTTCTGCAAGTTTTTCTTTCAACTCATTATATTTTGCTAGCAACAAACGAAAATCACTTTCAAATTCTTCAAAAACTTCCTGACGCCGACTATCCATTTTTAGAATGAAAATTCATGCAAATATAATATTTATTTTCTCTTTATCCAAAAAAGAAATACCCTATAGCAATGGCAGAGATAATTCCAACCGCATCGGCAATAAGACCGCAAGAAAGAGCATAACGCGTTTTTACAATTCCCACAGAACCAAAATAAACGGCAAGAATATAAAAAGTAGTATCTGTAGAGCCTTGGAGAATACAAACCAATCGACCAACAAAAGAATCAGCACCATAGGTGGTCATTGCATCAATCATCATTCCTCGAGCCCCACTTCCGCTGAGTGGTTTCATTATGGCAGTTGGGAGCGCACCAACAAAATCCGTGTTCAATCCTAAAAATGAAACGAATTTTTCTATTCCAAGAATAATCCATTCCATCGCTCCAGAGGCGCGAAACATTCCCACAGCAACAAGAATTGCAATCAAATAAGGAACAATTCCTATTGCTACCTTAAAGCCCTCTTTAGCTCCATCGATAAAAGACTCGTAAACATTTACTTTCTTTATTGCACCAGAAATAATGAATGCTGATATAATTCCAAGAAGAAGAAAATTAGCAATAAAAGATGAATATCTTTGGATATCCTCTTGACTCATTTGAGCAAATAGAATTATAATTCCTACAACAATAGCAGTAAGAACACCTAAAGTCAAAAGTATATTTTTCTGAAAAAGATTTATTTTTTGCGCAATAGCAACTGCTATCAGTCCTGCCAATGATGAAAAATAAGTAGCTAGAAGTATCGGCAAAAAAACATCGCTGGGATGAGCTGCCCCCAACTGAGCACGATAGACAAGTACCGAAACCGGAATAAGTGTCAATCCTGACGTGTTTAATACCAAAAACATTATCATTGGGTTTGACGCTGTATCCTTCTTGGGGTTAACCTCCTGCATTTCTCTCATCGCTTTAAGCCCAAGTGGTGTGGCAGCATTATCAAGTCCAAGCATATTCGCAGAAATATTCATAAAAATAGATCCCATTGCTGGATGATTTTTTGGCAAATCTGGAAATATTCTACAGAAAAACGGAGAAACAAGTTTTGACATTACACTGATCACTCCAGCATTTTCTCCAATCTTCATTATTCCCAACCAAAGCGACAACACTCCAGTCAAACCCAAGGAGATTTCAAACCCATTTTTCGCCGAAGAAAAAGTTGAATTCATTATTTCAGAAAGAATAGTTGAATCGCCCGCAACGATTGTATGCACCATTCCTACCAAAACAGAAATCAACAAAAGAGAAATCCAAATATAATTGAGAACCATACTCGAAAAAGACGTTCTATTTTTCTAATTTTTCAATTTCGGTAATCATATTTTCCGCCAAAGACGCAAATGCCATTCCAGAAATAGAAACCACGTTTAATGCTGCTGGAGCTCCGGCGTCGCCACTTTCTCGAATACTTTGAACAATTGGTATTTGAGCAAGCAAAGGAGAACCCATCTCTTCTGCCAACTTTTTACAACCTTCTTTTCCAAAAATATAGTACTTATTTTCTGGAAGTTCTGCAGGAACAAACCAAGCCATGTTCTCCACCAAACCCAAGATAGGAACATTTATTTTGTCTGTTTTGAACATTTGTATTCCTTTACGGGCATCGGCAAGAGCTACCTCCTGAGGAGTAGACACTATAACACTTCCAGTAAGTTTCAGCAATTGCACCAAAGTAAGGTGAATATCACTTGTACCAGGAGGCAAATCTATAAGGAAATAATCTAACTCTCCCCAATCAGCTTCGGTAATCAGTTGCTTCAACGCATTGCTAGCCATTCCGCCACGCCAAATAAGAGCATTGTTGGGATCAACAAAGAAACCTATCGACAAAATTTTTACACCATACTGTTCTATTGGCTTCATAAGTTGTTTTCCATCT
>JAGCIZ010000195.1 GCA_017648235.1 Paludibacteraceae bacterium | reverse complement strand
TATAAAGACGGATGTAACTTACTTCGCAAGTTCTTTACAAAAGACAATCAACTACAAGTAGGAGAGTAGGTCAACATAGCCAACGGAACTGAAGATGGTGTAAAAAAAACTCCTTAATAAATTTAAGGAGCTTAATATGTCAAAGCAAGAACGAATAGACTTATTTGATAGATTAAAAGCAATGATTAAGTACTGAAAAATACTTAGCATCACATTCTGGCAATCTGTCGGCATACTCCATCGCTTTTTTATGATTGCCTCTTGCTCTAAATAAGTAATATAAAGAACAATTTATCGATATCATCATTTGTTCCTCTGTACTATAACGTTTTATTGTTTCAATATAACTCTCTCTTGTTGTATCTTCGAAGTAAAATAAGCTTATTATTTCCTCTTTTGTAAGATTATGCTCAAATACTGTTTCTACTTTATCAAAATCAATTGCCATAACTCTAAATTTAAGTTATTACTTAATCTTTCCTTCTATTTGCAAATATATTAAACTCTCGCCCAATTCTCAAATGCATCGGCGTATTCATCTCTGAAGAAAAGAACGTCTCCACTTCCATCTTTCCACCAATTACTACAATGACTCATATATCTTCCAATTCCGTTGCAAGGACAAAGTTTCTTGTTTGTAAAACAAATAAATTGCGACAATAAGTTCTTCAACATTTCTTTTTGTACCTTTGTCGCACAAAAAAATCATTGCAATAATGAATAAAATAATAAATTATTTTCCTAACATTTCGGAAGAACAAAAAAGACAATTCTCTGCTCTTTATGATTTGTATTTGGATTGGAACGGAAAGATAAATGTCATTTCCAGAAAGGACATTGAGAACCTATACGAACATCATGTCCTTCACTCTCTTGCGATTGCTAAAGTATTAAACTTCAGCGATAATACCTCTATCGTTGACGTTGGAACTGGAGGAGGTTTTCCGGCCATTCCTTTAGCTATTCTGTTCCCGAATGTTAAATTCCACTTAGTTGATTCGATAGGAAAAAAAATTCGGGTTGCAACAGAAGTTGCGAATGCCATTGGGCTCAAAAATTGCACTTTTTCTCATAGCCGAATTGAGGATGTAAAAGAAACCTTTCACTTTGTGGTAAGTCGTGCTGTAATGCCACTACCTGATTTGGTTCGCTTGTGTAAAAAAAACATAAAAAAAGAGCAAATCAATGCACTCCCAAATGGACTGATTTGCCTAAAAGGAGGCGAACTTGAGCAGGAAGTTTTACCTTTCAAAAAAATTGCTACACTTTACAATGTTTCAGATTTCTTCTCCGAAGAGTTTTTCAAAACAAAAAAAGCCGTTTACGTTCCGTTATGAAAGTAAAGAAATTTATTTTTAATCCTTTTCAAGAAAATACCTATTTGGTTTACGATGAGCAAACCAAAGAGGCTCTTGTCATAGATTGTGGATGTTATTCACAAGAAGAAAAAGAAGAGCTCTTGGACTTCATTCAACAAAACAATTTAACAATAAAATATGTCCTAAATACGCACTTGCACATGGACCACGTTTTTGGAAATAGGTTTCTCTACAAACAATTTGGAGTGAAGCCACAGGCCCACAAAAACGACATCGGTTTACTTGAGCGCATGCAGGAACAATCTTTAGCTTTCGGAGTACCAATAAACGAAGAAGAGCAACCTTTGGGCAATTACATTGACGAAAACGATACTTTAATTTTAGGAGAAAGTCCTATTCAGTTCATTCATGTTCCGGGCCACTCACAAGGTAGTTTGTGTGTTTATTTTAAGAAAGAAAACTGGCTTTTTTCTGGTGATGTTTTATTTCTAAGATGCATAGGGAGAACAGATCTTCCTGGAGGAAACTTTTCTCAACTCACCGAAGGGATACGTCAAAAATTATTTATTCTTCCCGAAGAAACAAAAGTTTTTGCAGGTCATGGATTTGATACATCTATTGGTTACGAAAAAATAAATAATCCATTTTTACTCTAAAAAGAAATTATGAAAAACACAGCTTTAGTTCTCGAAGGAGGTGGTTTAAGAGGCACTTTTACAAGTGGAGTTATGGATTTCTTTCTAGACAATGAAATATATTTTCCATACGCCGTTGGAGTTTCTGCAGGAGCTTGCAATGGACTTTCTTACACAAGCCGACAACGCGGAAGATCAAAAACCACCAACATAGATATGATGGAAAAGTTCAATTATGTAGGTTGGAGACAATTCTTGCGTAGCGGAAATTTAATTGACATGGACCTATTATTCATCGACTTTCCAGAACGGCTAGTTCCTTTTGATTTTGATGGTTACAAAAACAGTTCTACTTATTTTGAAATGGTGGTAACAAATTGCGAGACAGGAAAAGCCGAATATCTAAACGAGCTTCACGACGAAAAGCTTTTAACAAAAATATGCAGAGCATCAAGCAGTTTGCCATATATTTGCCAACCTATCTTTATCGATAACAAACCAATGTTAGATGGTGGAATTGTTGATTCAATTCCTCTTAAACGTGCTATTGAAAAAGGGTTTGAGAAAAGCATTGTTGTTCTTACTCGTCCAAAAGGATACAGAAAGTCTGCAAAAAACTTTCAGCTACCATCTTTTATTTACAAACAATATCCAAATCTCAGAAATGCACTAAATAAACGTAGTGAATTGTACAATGAACAATTGGATTTTGTTCAAAAAATGGAAAAAGAGGGGAAAATTATAGTCGTTGCGCCAGAAATAGACTTAAAAGTTGGCAGAATAGAAACAAACATATCAAAACTAAAAGCCATATACAATTTGGGATACTCAACGGCGATAAAGATGCACAAAAATGGTTGTTTTGAACTAAAAAAATAACAGCAAAAAAAGAGATTGCAAAAGTTATTTTTTTTCAAAAAAATTAATATCTTTGCAACGCAAAAATTCAGTTGCGGAAATAGCTCAGTTGGTAGAGCACAACCTTGCCAAGGTTGGGGTCGCGGGTTCGAGTCCCGTTTTCCGCTCTCTTTTTTTTTTAATAAAAAGATGCCGCGATGGTGGAATCGGTAGACACGAAGGACTTAAAATCCTTTGGCTATTGCAGCTGTGCGGGTTCAAGTCCCGCTCGCGGTACAAGTGAGATAAGAAACTTCTTATCTCACTTTTTTTATTTGTTTTTAGGATGAAAATATTCGTAAAGAATTGTTGCTTTATGCTTTCCAAGCACCTTTTCTAAGTCAGAAAAATCAGCTTCTTTTGCCCTCTTCAAGCTTTTAAAGTGTTTTATCAGTTCTTTTTTTGAAGACTCACCAATGCCTTTTACATTGTCAAGTTCCGATTTTATTTGAGATTTACTTCTCTTATTACGATGAAAAGAGATTGCAAAACGATGCACCTCATCTTGAATTTGGGTTAGAAACTTAAAAGTTTCATCTGTTATTTTAAGCCCTACCGACTTTGGAGGAAAACCAAAAAGAAGTTCGTTTGTACGATGTTTATCATTTTTTACTAGGCCTGCAATTGGAATACTCAAATTAAGTTCGTCTTCCACAACTTGTCTTATTGCTTCCATTTGTCCCACTCCCCCATCTGCAATAATCAAATTCGGAAGCGATTGATTTTCCTCTAACATCCTCGAATAACGACGACCAACCACTTCCCTCATCGACGCGTAATCATCAGCTCCTTCTACAGTCTTAATTGTAAATTTTCGATATTCTTTCTTACTTGGTTTTGCCTTACGAAAAACTACACATGCAGCCACAGCATCACTTCCCGAGAGGTTTGAATTATCAAAACATTCAATATGCAACGGCATTTCTTTGAGTTGAAGAAGCTTTTGTAAAGCACCAAGAATCCGCACCATACGTTGGTCAGGATTCAACTTTTCTGCCTGCTTCAGTCGATCCAATTTGTATTGTTTAACATTCTGCATTGCCAAATCGAGCAATTTTTTTTGATCTCCACGTTGAGGAATATGGAATTGCAAATTCTCATCAAATTTTTCTGGCAAAAAAGGAACTATTATGTTTTTAGATGTACTATTCAACCTTTCGCTCAACTCCAGTATTCCAAAAGCCAAAAGTTCCTCTTTTGACTCATTTAACCTCTTTTTATACTCAATGGTTTGCCCCTGAACTATAGAACCATTATTCACTCTCAAAATAGTGATATATGCGTTGGCTTCGTCATCGATATAGCCATACACATCCGTTTGACGTACAGCAACATTCACAACAACCGTTTTGCTCCTAAAATCTTCAATTAGGTTAAGCTTTTCTTTTACCTTTTGAGCCTCTTCAAATCGCAATTCTGAAGCAAGAAGTTGCATTTCTTCGAATAGAATTTTACTTATTTCATGAGCATTTCCCCGTAGAATCTGCCTAATATCATCAATGTATTTTTGATATTGTTGTACCGATTCTTTTGCCTCACAAACTCCATTACATTTGTGAATATGATATTGCAAACAAACCTGAAATTTCTTTTTTTCTATAGAATCTCTCGTCAAACTCAATTTGCAAGTTCTAAGCGGATAAAGTTCATGAATGATTTCCAAAAGCAAATTTAATGCGTAATTGGAACTATACGGTCCAAAATATTCAGAGCCATCTCGGACAATATTACGAGTTTTGAAAACTCGAGGAAACATCTCTTTAGTTATGCAAATACTTGGATAAGATTTCCCATCTTTCAGCAAAACATTGTAACGTGGTTGATATTGTTTAATTAAATTATTTTCAAGCAAAAGAGCCTCATTTTCAGAGCCAACGACAATGTATTTCAAATCACAAATCTGCTTGACAAGCGCATTTGTTTTGAGAGAATCCGATGTTTTATTAAAATAGGACGAAACTCTTTTTTTCAAATTCTTCGCCTTCCCAACATAAATTATTCTATTCTCCGAATTAAAAAACTGATACACTCCAGGCAACTCAGGAAGAGCCGAGATAAGTTGCTTAATATGAGTTGTTGAATCCAAATTATTCTAAATTATAGTCAATGCAAAAATAAAGAATAAATTGCAGAAGCTTCTTTTTTTGCAAAAACTCGCAAAAAAGTTTTTTCTCAATTAAACCTTTATATCAATTCATCGTCATAATTTTGTTTTTTTAACTCTATCAACAAAATGAACAAATATACCATCATTTTTGCTCTACTTTTCATTAGTTTTTCAGCAAAAGCCGCCACAATAAAAGGAAAAATAATAGACAGCAACACAAAACTTCCGATAGAATATGTAAACATTTCTATCACCAATAACAATGAAAACAATAGAATAGAAACTGGCGTAACCAGTAACGATAAAGGTTTTTTTGAATGTAAAGTTTTAAT
>JAGCIZ010000194.1 GCA_017648235.1 Paludibacteraceae bacterium | reverse complement strand
GTGATTTTTTCTTTGGATATCTTTCCATTGATAATTTCTTGCAACGCAAGAAATGCCAAGAGCGGTATTGTTATTTCTGCAACAATCAAAATCGATGATACTGCCCTAAACTTATTGTACATAGGAAAATATCTGAAAAACATTTCAGTCAACCACATAAAATTATGTCCCCAAGCCAAAAAAACCGAACATATTGTTGCAAAAAGTAACGCCCATTTATACGGACTTTGCACAATAATAAGACCTAATACAAAAAGGAAACAAACAATTGCTCCCACATAAACTGGCCCCGATGTAAACGGTTGACTTCCCCAATACGTTGGCAATGATTGACAAAAACTTTCTGCACTTCTTCGAGGTACTCCGTTTGCTATCAACACCTCATAAACTCCAGAAGAGGTCCCCACATTTTGGGTTGACGAGCCTCCCATAAAGTTTGGAATCAACAATGTCAAAGTTTCATCAATTCCATAACTCCAAGCCGTAGCATAATCCAAGTCCAAACCTTTTTTTTCTCCTCCGTCCGTCTCTTCCGAGAGTTCTGAATGTCCGCCTCTCATTGTTTCACTCAGGTACTCTTGGTTTGCACTAAGCCACGAATAACGTGTTCCCAGACTCAACAGCAAAGCTGCTAGTAGAACTCCGATTCCAATGCCCAAATCTTTCCAACGTTTTTCTTTTACGTGCAAATAAACTTCTAATAAAACTAGAACTCCAATGAGCATAAACACATAGTATGACATCTGCGGGTGATAATAAATTCCCGCAGTAGAATAAATGGCTGTTATAGGGAAGCCCAACCAATATTTTTTTTGGAAGATAAGGTAAAATCCTCCTATTATTGGTACTATCAAACCTATAGTATCCGCCTTTGTCATATGACCAGCTGCTAGAATAATCAAAAAATAGGTCGAAAAAGCAAAAGCAATTGCCCCTATAATAGAAAGCCACTTATCAACGCCAAAGCAACGCAGAAGAATAAAAAATCCAATAAAATATCCTATTATCAATCCAAGAACTCCAACAAATCCAAGATGTAATGTTCGCACCAACACCTTACTCACAAACCCAACAGACGGCATCGAACCAGTAATTTGATACGTAGGCATTCCAGAGAAAAGCGAATTGGTCCACCAAGTGGTTTCTCCTGTTTGTGCTTTGTACTCCCGTGCCTCCTGAGCAGTACCTTCCCAACCTTTGCCATCACTTGTGCTTAGAACCTTCCCTTCTAAGATAGGAGAACAATAAGCAATAGCAATACCTACAAATACAAATACTGCAACCAAATACGGAAGAATTTTCTTGAATTCTATCTTCATTTTTTTAATATCTATAAATATCAGATTTATAAGGTCCATCAACAGAAACACCGATATAATCTGCTTGTTTTTGAGTCAATTTTGTAAGTTTTACACCTATTCTTTCCAAATGCAAACGAGCAACTTCTTCATCTAACTTTTTAGGCAAACAATAAACATTTGTCTCGTACTTATTTGTAAAAAGTTCTATTTGAGCCAAGGTTTGATTTGTAAACGAATTACTCATCACAAAAGATGGGTGACCCGTTGCGCAACCCAAATTCACCAAACGACCATCGGCAAGCAACAAAATAGAATGTCCGTCGGGGAAAGTATATTTATCCACCTGAGGTTTAATATTCACACATTCTATTCCTTCGTAATTTTTCAATTTTTCCACCTGAATTTCGTTATCAAAATGACCGATATTGCAGACGATTGCTCCATCGCGCATTTTTTCGATATGCTCAATACGAATGATATCGCAATTTCCAGTTGTGGTAACGTAAATATCCCCTTCGTCAAGCGCATCTTCAACGGTTTTTACTTCGAAACCTTCCATTGCAGCTTGCAAAGCACATATTGGGTCGATTTCTGTAACAATCACACGAGCACCATACGAACGCATTGAATGAGCACAACCTTTACCAACATCACCATATCCACAAACCACAGCAACCTTTCCCGCAATCATCACATCGGTTGCACGCTTTATGCCATCGGCCAACGACTCGCGACAACCATAAAGATTATCAAATTTTGACTTCGTTACCGAATCGTTCACATTGAAGGCAGGGAAAAGCAAACGACCTTCTTGCATCATTTGATATAAACGATGAACACCTGTTGTAGTTTCCTCCGAAACACCACGGATTTCAGGCACCATTCTACCAAAGAATGTTGAGTCAGTTTTCAATACTTTTTTTAGGATTGAGTACAACTCTTTTTCATCTTCACCATGTACTTCCTTGTCCAAAACCGAAGGATTTTTTTCAGCTTCGTAACCCAAATGGATCATCAATGTAGCATCGCCACCATCATCAACGATTACATTAGGTCCTTTTCCTCCAGGGAAAGTCAAAGCTTGTAATGTGCACCACCAATACTCCTCAAGTGACTCTCCTTTCCACGCAAAAACAGGCACTCCTTTTGCTGCAACTGCTGCAGCAGCATGATCTTGTGTGGAATAAATATTACAACTTGCCCAACGCACCTCAGCACCCAACTCCACCAATGTTTCTATCAACATTGCAGTTTGTATTGTCATATGCAACGAACCCGAAATGCGAGCCCCTGTCAAAGGTTTTTCTTTTCCATACTTTTTGCGCAAAGCCATCAAACCTGGCATCTCACCTTCGGCTAATACCAATTCTTTACGGCCAAAATCAGCCAACGAAATATCGGCAACTTTATAAGGTAATTCCGAGAATAAACATTCCATTTTTTCTGCAATTTATATTTTTACTAAAATCCTATTCAAAAGCTTTCATTCGCAACAAATTGATCTCTTTTTCCGAAAGGAAACGCCAACGACCTCTTGGCAAATTCTTTTTGGTTAATCCTGCAAAAAACACACGATCTAACTTCATCACTTTATACCCAAGATGTTCAAAAATTCGTCTCACAATTCGATTTCTGCCTGAATGAATCTCAATACCGATTGTTTTTTTATCATTTTCATCAACGTAAGCAATTTCATCGGCATGAATTTCACCATCTTCAAGAATAAGACCATTCGCAATTTTCTCCAAATCTCCAATAGACACGTTCTTGTCTAGCGTAACTTGGTATATTTTCTTTTTATCGAACTTTGGATGAGTAAGAATTTTTGTTAACTCTCCGTCATTGGTAAGTAAAAGCACACCAGTAGTATTTTTATCCAATCTGCCTACTGGATAAATTCGCTCCGTACAAGCATCGCGCACCAAATCCAATACTGTAAACTTTGCGTGAGCATCTTCAACTGTCGTTACGCAATCTTTTGGTTTATTCAACAAGATATATACTTTTTTCTCCGCTTGCACAGCCTGATCGTGAAACAACACCTTGTCTTTGTATGGAAAAACTTTTGTCCCCAACGAAGTTACAATCTCTCCATTCACGCTCACTACACCAGAAGCAATGTAAACATCTGCATCGCGACGAGAGCAAATTCCGGCGTTAGCAAGAAATTTATTCAAACGAACTGGTGCTGCAGGATCCGTATTTCTCTTTTTATACTCTAATTGCTTTTTCTTGCTGTACTTGCTATTTTCATCCTGAACCTCTCTTTTTCGGAAAGATGAAGGAGAAGATTTTTCTCTTCTTCTACTTCCTCTTGCACCGAATGAGGTTGAATCAGTTTTCTTTTTAAACGAAAAATCTTTTTCTTTTCGTGAATTTATTTGTCTTTTTTCTGTTCTCATATCTATTCTTGTTACAATGGATTAGCGCTATATTCTTTGTAACGCTTGCGAGTTTTATAAATGTCAATCGCTTTGTAAAGCGCTTGTCGGAAAGAGTTTTCGTTCGAAGAATTTTTTCCGACTTTATCATACGCTGTTCCATGAGTTGGCGAAGTACGCACTATAGGTAAACCTGCCGTAAAATTCACACCATAATCCATTTGCAAAGCTTTGAATGGAGCCAATGCTTGATCGTGGTACATGGCCAAAACTGCATCGTAAGATTGTATTGCACTTGATCCAAAAAATCCATCTGCAGCAAAAGGTCCTGCGCAAAATATTTTATGTTCTTGCTGAGCAGTTTTCATCGCAGGAATGATTACAGTCTGTTCCTCCTCACCAAGCAAACCATTATCTCCAGCATGAGGATTAAGAGCCAACACTGCAATACGAGGTTTCACAATCATAAAATCTTTTTTCAAAGATTCATTGAGCAATTGCAACTTGCGTACAATCTTTTCTTGAGTTACATTTTCTGCAATTTTGCTAACAGGAAGATGATTTGTTACCAACGCTATTTTCAAAGAATCACTAACAAAGAACATCAGTGAATCTTGCACGCCAAACTTCTGTTCCAAATACTCCGTATGACCTGGAAAATTAAATTTCTCCGACTGAATAGTATCCTTATTTATAGGAGCTGTTAGCAATGTATCTATTTCATTATTTTTAAGATCGTCTGTTGCACGTTCCAATGCAAAGAAAGCAGCATCTCCTGCCTCTTTTGACGCCACACCCATTTCCACCTTCAACTCATCAGAAACGCAATTAATTACATTGATGCGCTTTGGCATAGCTTCCGAAGCCGATTTAATCACATTAACAAAAATCTCACCTCCCAATTCCAAACTCTTACGATAATATGCAATAGTTTTTGACGAACCGTAAAGAATGGGAATACAAATATCAAATATTCTATTGTCCGACAAGGTCTTAAGAATTACCTCGTAACTTATTCCATTGATATCTCCATGCGAAATACCTACTTTTATCAAACTCATGATTTACTATTTTTTGATATGCAAAAATAGTGATTACTGATGAGTTACAAACGAATAGAAAGAGGAAAAAAGATTCTTTTGTTGGTTGCAATTTTTTCATACTTTTGTGTGTTTTTTATAGAAATTCTATATGCTCAAACAACAACTTCAACAAAAATTGCAGCAGAAGTTATCGCCACAACAAATTCAGGTGATAAAGATGCTTGAAATACCTACGCTTGAGTTAGAGGAACGTATCCGGCAAGAACTAGAAGAAAATCCTGCACTAGAAGAAGGAAAAGAAACTTCTGACGAGGATGTTACTGACGATTTTCAAGACGATGGTTCAAGTGAAAGTCCAGAAGCTGTTGAAGATTTTAATTGGGACGATTACATCGGAGACGATGACGATACTCCCGACTATAAACTTTACGCCAACAATCACTCTCGTGATGACAAACATGAGGACATTCCGTTTGCTGCAAAAGACACCTTTCGCGAGCATTTGCTTGACCAATTAAATGTTCAAATCTTTGATAGCAAAACAAAATCCTTGGCAGAATATATCATCGGAAATATTGATGACGAAGGCTACTTGAGAAGAACTGTTGATTCGATGATTGACGATTTAGCTTTTCAGTTTGGAACTTTGATAAGCGAGAAAGAGATGCTCAATGCTCTTGACATTGTACAAAGTTTTGATCCTGCTGGAGTAGGCGCACAAACGTTACAAGAATGCTTGCTTCTACAAATCAAGCAACGAAACAAAAGCGAGCAACAACAACTTGCTCAAACTATTATTGAAAGATTCTTTGACGAGTTCACAAAAAAACAATACGGAAAAATTGCAAAAAGGCTCAACCTTTCAAACGAAACACTCAGCAAAGCTATTGATGAAATTCTTAAATTAAATCCAAAACCAGGAAATACGTGGAATAGTGGCGAAGATGGTAGCTCTCAAACAATAATTCCCGATTTTGCTGTATACAACGAAAATGGGCGATTGCAAACAATTCTTAACAATCAAAACATTCCAGACCTACGTGTAAGCAACGTTTATTCTAACATGATTCAAGATTTTGCAGGCAACAAAAAGAATCAGACAAACGAAATGAAGAACGCAGTTTCTTTTGCCAAACAAAAAATTGATGCAGCAAAGTGGTT
>JAGCIZ010000193.1 GCA_017648235.1 Paludibacteraceae bacterium | reverse complement strand
GGAGATATGGGCGAAAAACTTGAACTTTTGGCAATGAAGTCGGCAGGAATTTCTCTTTTTAGAATAGTGTTGCCGCTTTTGATAAGTGTGATAATGCTTTCTATTGGTGCGTTTTTCTTTTCAAATAATGTATTGCCCGAAACGCAAAAAAAACTTTGGGCGTTGATTTTTTCTATCAAACATAAATCGCCAGAACTAGAAATCCCCACTGGAGAGTTCTACTCGGGAATAACCGGATTGAATATTTATGTTCGAGAAAAAGATCATAAGAAAAAACTTTTGAAAAGTGTCAAAATGTACGATTTTTCAAATGGATTTAGAGATGCTGCGATATTAACAGCCGACTCGGCAAGGATAGAGTCAACCAAAGATAAAATGAATCTAGTGTTAACTCTTTATGCTGGGGAAATGTTTGAGAATTTGAAAACGGAACAAAAATCGAAAAACAATATCCCTTATCGTAGAGAAACGTTCAAACAGAAGGAGATTTTGATTGATTTTGATGGTAACTTCAATAGAATGGACGAATCTTTCTTGCAAGATCAGCACATTAGTAAGGATTTGAAGAGGTTAAATAAGGATATAGATTCGTCTCGTTTGATGAGAGACTCTGTTTATTTTGCTTATTTGGATAAAGTGGAAAATAAAACTTTTTTCAAGCCTTTGGGTGAGAACATAAATAAGGATTCTGTATTTTCCATTGCCAAAAACACGGAAGAAACAATTCGTTGTTATGACGCAGATTCCCTTTTTAGAACACTATCAAAGGCTCAGATGGAGAAAGTTCTGAAATTTGCTCAAAATAAAATAGAGGTTGCAAAGAGTAATGTGCGTTATAATCAAACATTGATAGATTCTGCGCAGTCGTACGTGAATAAGCATTTGGTAGAATGGTACAACCGATTTACTTTGTCCTTTGCTTGTGTAATTTTCTTTTTTATAGGGATGCCTTTGGGTTCGATTATTCGAAAGGGAGGATTGGGTATGCCGGTTGTTATTTCGGTAGTGTTTTTTATAATTTACTATATTCTAGATAATATAGGAACAAAAATGGCAACTGAAGGAGTTTGGAATACGTTTTTTGGAATGTGGTTTAGCTCCTTGATTTTATTGCCAATAGGTATTTTTCTGACTTATAAGGCAGCTACAGATTCGCCATTGTTCAATTCCGAGGCATGGAGCAAAGTGTTTTCAAAATTAAAATTATCGTCAAAGAAAAAAATATAATAATATGAAAATAAATACAATAGAAGAAGCTATAGAGGATTTTCGTGAAGGAAAATTTTTAATTGTGGTAGACGATGAAGATCGTGAGAATGAAGGCGATTTCATAATTGCGGCCGAAAAAATTACACCAGAAAAGGTGAATTTTATGCTCAAACATGCGCGTGGATTGCTTTGTGCACCTATTACTATTTCGCGTTGTAACGAGCTTGATTTGCCACGCCAAGTGTCGGATAACACATCAATACTTGGCACTCCTTTTACGGTTACTATTGATAAAATAGAAGGATGTTCAACGGGAGTTTCAGCTGCCGATAGAGCAGCTACTATTCGTGCTTTGGCAGATCCAAATTCTACTCCTCAAACATTTGGTCGTCCTGGTCATATTAATCCTCTTTATGCGCAAGAAAAGGGAGTTTTACGTCGTGCAGGTCATACCGAAGCAACCATTGATATGGCACGTCTTGCTGGGCTTTATCCTGCTGGAGCATTGATGGAAATAATGAACGAAGATGGAACAATGGCACGAATGCCTGAGTTGCAAAAAATCGCAGAAAAGTTTGGGATTAAGATTATTACAATCCACGATTTGATCGAATATCGACTTCGTACGGAAACTATCGTTGAAAAAGGTCAAGAAGCTGATTTGCCAACTTCTTACGGACATTTCAAGATTATTCCATTTCGCCAAAAGTCAAATGGAATGGAGCATGTGGCTCTTGTGAAGGGAACTTGGGAAGAAAATGAACCTGTTTTGGTACGAGTGCATTCATCTTGTGTTACGGGGGATATTTTTGGTTCGAAACGTTGCGAATGTGGTGAGCAACTTCATTTGGCAATGCAAGCAGTGGAAAAAGAGGGAAAAGGTGCTGTGATTTATCTCAATCAAGAGGGACGTGGTATTGGACTTATGGATAAAATTGCTGCATATAAATTGCAAGAAGAAGGTCTTGATACGGTAGAGGCAAATATACATCTAGGATATAAAGCTGATGAACGCGATTATGGTGTGGGCGCTAGTATTTTGCGTGAAATTGGTATTAAGAAAATGAGATTAATGACAAATAATCCCGTTAAACGTATTGGTTTAGAAGCATATGGTTTGGAGATTGTGGAAAATGTTCCTATTGAGATAGAGACAAATAAATACAACTCTGACTATATGAAAACCAAAAAAGAAAAGATGGGTCACACGCTTAAGAATCTCAAATAGAATGTCTTCTCAAAAACAGCGTTTGCTTTCTTTGGACGTGTTGCGGGGAGCAGATTTGTTCTTTTTGGTTGCACTCCAGCCTTTGCTTTGGAAACTTTGCGAGGCATACCATTCGCCATTTACTTCGGCGCTAAAAACGCAGATTGATCACGTGGCTTGGCAGGGATTTAGTGCGTGGGATATTGTAATGCCACTTTTTCTTTTTATGTCTGGCGTTACGATTCCATTTGCTTTTTCACGCTATAAAAAGGGGACAAGTAAGGATGTTAGTTTGTGGTTAAAAATTGCAAAAAGATTTATAATTCTTTGGTTATTAGGTTGTATTGTTCAAGGAAATTTGTTAGCTTTTGATATTTCTTGCTTCCGTCTATTTTCAAATACTTTACAAGCAATTGCCGTTGGTTATTTAGTAACATCAGTTCTGTTTCTATTTTTTAATACAAAGTGGCAAATTGTTTTTGCGTTAATCTTCTTACTTATTTATTGGGCAGTATTTTATTTTTTTTGGGAATAACGATTTTACTCCAATAGGAAATATTGCTTACCAAATCGATAATGTTGTTTTAGGAAGATTCAAAGATGGAGTGTTTTGGAAAGACAGAAAATGGTTCTTTTCGGAATCATATAATTACACTTGGGTGTTAAGCAGTTTGAATTTTTCAGTAACAGTGCTTTTAGGCTCTTTGGCTGGTATGTTGCTAAAATCTTCAATTTCGGAGAAAAGAAAATCCCTTTCTTTATTGATAATAGGAGTTGTGTTGATTTTGTTAGGACTTGTTTGGAGTTTGCAAATGCCTATAATAAAACGCCTTTGGACAAGTTCAATGACATTGTTTAGTGGAGGAATTTGTTTTCTGCTAATGGCTACTTTTTATTATTTGATTGATGTAAAGAGAGTACAAAAACCTTTTCTTTGGCTAAAAATTTATGGAATGAATTCTATTGTGTCTTACGTGTTGTTTGAAGCAGTAAATTTTAAAAGTATAGGAAAATCGTTGTTTTTTGGTTTAGAACAATTTTCTGAGGATCTTTATCCTTTTTTTATTGAACTATCTCAAGTTGGATGTGTCTTTTTGGTGCTTTACTTTATGTATAAGCGCGATTATTATGTAAAAATCTAGAAAAACATTTTTTAGAAAAGTGTTGATGTAAAAAGTCTGGTTTCTTTGTCTGTGTCTACGTAATCTTCGTAGGTAGGTTGAGCGATATACTTTACATTTTGCATTGCTTTTTCAATCAAATCACTCATTTGTAAGAAACTGATTTGTTCTTCTAAAAATGCTTTTACTACAACTTCATTGGCTGCGTTGAGAATGCATGGCATATTTCCTCCTATCCTCATTGCATCAAAAGCAAATTGCAGATTTCTGAATTTTTTTAAATCGGGTTGTTCGAACGTAAGTTGTGTTGTTTTTGTAAAATCAACGCGAGGGAAATCTGCTTCCATACGTTCAGGATAGGTAAGTGCGTATTGAATAGGTAGTCTCATGTCAGGAGCTCCGAGTTGAGCCTTTACTGCTCCATCAGTAAATTGAACCATACTATGAATGATGCTCTGAGGGTGAACAAGTACTTCTATTTGTTTTGCATCCAAGCCAAATAACCATTTTGCTTCAATTACTTCAAAGCCTTTGTTCATCATGCTTGCAGAGTCGAT
>JAGCIZ010000192.1 GCA_017648235.1 Paludibacteraceae bacterium | reverse complement strand
CAGTGGTGAAAACAGCCTTCAACCAACGCAGAAAAACGTTGCGAAATTCTCTTCGCTCGTTGCTCGGAGAAAATAAAAATTTAATGTCGGAAAAAATTTTTGATGCGAGACCAGAGCAATTAAGTGTTGAAGAATTTGTTCGGTTAACTAATTTAATAGCTCCATTTGTGGTAAAAATAGCTTAAAAAACAGATTATTATGTCAGAATTCAGATTGTTCTATAAAGAAAATGGTCGATTGAAGATCTCCAAAGATATTCATATTCTTCAAGAAATTGACAAAGAGAATATGATTTGGATCGACCTCAACGATGTGGAAGTTGAAGTGGAAAGTGAATTGGAACAATTTCTTAAAATCTATATTCAAGAAGAAGAAGAGATGGAAGAAATTGAGATCAGTTCTCGCTACATACAAACCGAAGATAGCATAGTTGCTAACTCTCATTTTTTACAAGAAAATTATTCGGACGAGGCGGTTTCTTTCATTGTAAAAAACGGAATTTTGGTATCGGTTCGCGATGCAGAGTTGAAATCTTTTAACGATACGCTGAGAAAAATTTTTGCTAATCCGAAAAATTTCCCAACGGGTTATCATGTTATGGTAGCGCTTTTTGAAACTCGTGTAGAATACGATGCCGATATGATTGAGTATGTTACTGACGAGATTACCAAGTTGAGTAAGAAAATGAATACTGATGAAGATCCGGATGAGGACATCTTGTTGGAGATTAAGAACTTGCAAGAAAAGGTGATGATTATTCGTCAGAATATTATTGATAAACAACGTGTGGTGTCAAATATGATAAAATGCGAATTGATTCCTGATGAGTTGCGTTCTAGATTGTCAGTGATTATAAAAGACGTTAATTCGTTGTTTGAATACACTCGTTTTGGATTTGATCGTTTGGACTATTTGCAAGATACTTTTCTCGGTTTGGTTAATATTGAACAAAATAAAACAATCAAAATATTCACAGTTGTTTCCATTATCTTTATGCCGCCGACTCTTATTGCAAGTATGTATGGAATGAACTTTAAGTTTATGCCCGAATTGAGTTGGAAATATGGTTACCTATTTGCAGTTTCGTTGATGGTGTTGTTCTCAGGAACACTACTTTGGGTTTTCAAAAAGAAAAAATGGTTGTAATTCTGTGGGAATTGAGGTTTTGTTAAAAAAATATCACGCCTATTTATTACTTGAAAAATCGCTTTCAAAAAACACAATTGATGCTTATAAGAGGGACTTGAACACCCTACTTGAGTATCTTGAACAAATTGATGTAGATGTATTAGACGTAAAAAAAGAGCATTTAATAGATTTCTTAATAGAACTTTGCAACATTGGGATTCAACCTCGCACCCAAGCACGTGTAGTTTCGGGTATAAAATCTTTTTATAAGTTTCTTGTTTACGACAAGCAACTTATGCAAAATCCAACGATTTTTTTGGAGCCACCCAAAATTGGGTTCCGCTTGCCCGAAGTTCTTTCTGTTGATGAAATCAATCGGATTGTACAATCGGTAGATCTATCAAAACCAGAAGGACAAAGAAATAAAACCATCGTGGAGGTGTTGTACGGATCTGGTTTGCGAGTTTCGGAATTGGTTAATTTGAAAATTTCAAACATCTTCTTTGAGGAACGTTTTATGAAAGTTGAAGGCAAAGGGAGCAAACAACGTTTGGTACCGCTTTCCGATGAAAGTCTGAAGCAAATGAAATTTTGGTTTCTCAATAGAAATTTGCTAAAAATTCAACCCGGGAATGAAGATTTTTTGTTTCTAAACCGAAGAGGCACAAAACTTACCAGAGCAATGATTTTTTCCATTGTAAAAAAAATGGCCCTTGATGCAGGAATTAAAAAAAACGTAAGTCCTCACACATTTCGTCATTCGTTTGCTACCCATTTGCTCGAAGGGGGAGCAAACTTGCGTGCGATACAACAACTTCTTGGTCACGAAAGCATTATGACTACCGAGATTTATACCCACATTGATGTGCAATTTATTAGAGAGGAGATTCTAACAAAGCATCCGAGAAATAAATAATTTTTTCACTAAAAAAGTTCTGGCAATAATTACTTTTCTATCTTTGCATAGTTTAAACTCAAAACTAATTTTAGTTATGAAAAAAGTATTATTTAGTATTGCTATTGCTTGTGTTGCAACAGTTTTTTCTTCTTGCGACCAAAGTGACAAAGCTCGTTGTTGGGAAATTACCTATTCAAGTACAATCGGGACGGTTACAATCGTGCCGGTTTCGACTGAGGTTACTTACTATTTGTATGCATCTGAAAATGAGGTTGATGCAACGTATGGAAAATATGAAAATTTTAGAAAAGAAAAAGTTGATATGTCGGAAACCGATTGCGCTTTGGCAAATTTAGGTCTAACGACAAAAAAATAAATAAAAAAATAGAGGTAATTATCAACCTTTCTTTTTTAAAGAAGTCGGCATTTTTTTATTGTCGACTTTTTTATTGAAAAAATAACACAAAAAAGCACTGTAAAAAAACAAAATGAAATTCCTTTGCTTTTTCTTCAAAAAAAATGTTGCTAAACTGTAGTAAAAAATGTAATTTTGTCGCCTTAAAATTAAAGGATATTAAAGTTTTATAATTATGAAAAAACACAATTTTAATGCAGGACCATCACTCCTTCCTCAATCAACAATTGAGAACACAGCAAAGGCAGTTTTGAACTTTAACGATTCGGGATTGTCGTTGATGGAAAT
>JAGCIZ010000191.1 GCA_017648235.1 Paludibacteraceae bacterium | reverse complement strand
TGTCAACTGCCTAAAATATGTGCCTGAGGTATTGGCCGAAACTAAAGTGAGTGATGAAAACTATGCGAGCATTTTAAAATATGCCGCAATGCTAGAGGGCACAGTGAGACAAACTGGGGTACATGCCTGCGGAGTGATTATTGGTGCTGATGATTTGACAAACTTTGTTCCGCTCAGCACAGCCGATGATAAGGAGACAAAAGAGAAACTTACCGTAACTCAGTACGAAGGTTCAGTAATCGAAAACGTGGGGCTGATAAAAATGGACTTTTTGGGGCTTAAAACGTTGTCGATTATCAAAGAGGCATTGCGTAATATCAAAAAAACAAAAGGAATAGAACTAGATATTGATAAAATTCCAATAGACGATAAAAAAACTTACGAGTTATACAGTAAGGGTCAAACCATAGGAACGTTTCAGTTTGAATCGACTGGAATGCAAAAGTACCTGAAAGAACTCAAACCAAGTGTTTTTGAGGATTTGATAGCGATGAATGCGCTTTATCGCCCCGGACCGATGGATTACATTCCGCAATTTATTGCTCGTAAGCAGGGACGAGAACCAATACAGTACGACATTCCTATAATGGAAAAGTATTTGAAGGATACTTATGGTATTACTGTATATCAGGAGCAGGTGATGCTTTTGAGTCGTTTGTTGGCCGACTTTACTCGAGGAGAATCGGACAACTTGCGTAAGGCAATGGGTAAGAAACTGAGGGACAAACTTGATCAGATGAAGCCCGACTTTATTGCTCGTGGTCAGAAAAATGGTCATAATCCCGAAGTGTTAGAGAAAATTTGGACCGATTGGGAAAAATTTGCTTCTTATGCGTTCAACAAGTCGCACGCAACGTGTTATTCGTGGGTGTCGTATCAAACGGCTTATCTCAAAGCCCATTATCCGGCAGAATTTATGGCTGCCAACCTTACGCGAAACAAGGATGATATTGCAGAAGTTTCAAAGTTTATGGACGAATGTAGGGCAATGGGAATAAATGTGCTTGAGCCAGATGTGAACGAAAGTGATTTGAATTTTACGGTGAATAAAAATGGTGATATTCGTTTTGGTTTAGGAGGAGTCAAAGGTGTAGGCGAAGGCGCAGTTGACGCCATTATTTCCGAACGCGAGAAAAACGGTAGATATAAAGACATTTTTGACTTTGTGGAGAGAATAAATCTGACTGCTTGTAACAAGAAAACAATAGAAAGTTTGGTTTATTCCGGTGCTTTTGATTCTTTGAAAATTGATCGAGAAGTGTTTTTTGAAATTGATGAAAAAAATGCAAGAACATTTACTGATACTCTGATCATGTATGGCAACCGCTTTAAAGAAGATAAAAGTAAAAATCAGGTTTCTCTTTTTGGTGATATCGACGATGTTGGTTTTGATATAAAGCGTCCCGAGTTGCCCGAGATTGAGAAATGGTCGCCACTTCAGCGTTTGAATTTTGAACGTGATGTGGTGGGAATTTATCTTTCTGCACATCCGCTTGATCGGTACAAGGTGGCGCTTCTCTATGGTTGTAATACTAAACTAAGTGAACTAAAGGATATTATTGATCGGAAAGAGAATCGTTCGATAATGGCAGGTGGAATTTTAACCTCATCGGTTATTAGAGAAAATGATAAGGGGAAATATGGCTTCTTGACGGTAGAAGATTACTCGGGCAAATACGAGTTTTATCTTTTTGGTAAAAACTTTACAAAGTATGCAGAGTATTTCAATGAAAACAATATCAATACGTTTATTCTAATCAAAGGAAATGTTCAGGAACGTCTTTATCCGGATAGAGATGGCAATAAACGTTTTGAATTCAGAATGTCGAGTATAGAATTGCTTGAAGATGTTTACGCGGATATGATTAAGAGTTTGACCATTGCCTTGAATCTTAGAGATATTGATCACATGATGAATTCAGAACTAATGCCATTGCTTGAGAAATATAAAGGGAATGCTGCTCTTTATGTGAGAATTGTAGATAGTGCGTCGAATACAAATCTATGCATGTTATCTAAAAAAATAAAGGTAAACGTCACAAAAGAACTTCTCGACGAATTAGGAAAGTTGAAGATCCTTGGTTTTAATGTAAACTCTAAGAATGTGGATTTCTCTTCTGATATCTTGTATGAAAATCAGCTGGATATTGAGGAGGATTGAGAATTCTAAAAACGTAATTATTTGTTTGATAGTAAAATAATGGTTATATTTGTCATATAATTGACAGGATAAGTAGAGTGAGGGAGAAAACAATAGAAATAAAGGTTAAGGTTTTTTCTTTTTCGGAGCTTTCGGAAGAAAAACAAATGCTGATTGAAAAAGCAAAAGAGGTTTCTTTTGGCGCTTATGCTCCATACTCACAGTTTAGTGTTGGTGCTGCGGTATTGTTGGAAAATGGCGAAGTTGTAGTTGGTAGTAATCAAGAAAATGTGGCTTATCCGTCGGGGCTTTGTGCTGAGCGTACAGCTATGTTTGCGGCTAACGCTTCGTATCCTCGCGTTGCTCCTAAGGTTTTGGCTATTGTGGCGCAAACGGGCGGAAAGTTTCTGAAAAATCCTATAACGCCATGTGGCGCATGTAGACAAGTTATTCTAGAAACAGAAAAAAGATTTGGCAAAGAAATTGTTATCTTGCTTTTTGGGGAAGAAAAGATATATGAAATATCTTCGGTTAAACAACTTCTGCCATTAGCTTTTGATGAAATATAAAAAACTAAAAATTAAGAAGGTTATGAAAGAAAAGTTTCAAGTAGAATACGTGTTTCAAAATATATCGGCTACTATTTTGTGGAGAACAATTACTTCGTCTCAAGGTTTGTCGGAGTGGTTTGCTGATTCGTGCGATATCATTGGGGATAAATATGTTTTCTCGTGGCAAGGAACAAGTCAGACAGCCTATTTATTGAAAAGCGACGAAGGTAAATATATACGCTTTAGATGGGAATCGGAAACCGATTCTTATTTTGAATTTAGGATAGAAACAAGCAAGTTGACTAAAAATGTTTCTCTAACCATTATTGATTTTGCCGAAGCAGATGACAAAGATGATGCTATAATGCTTTGGGATTCTCAGGTGGACAACTTAAGAAGAATGATGGGTGTTTGATGTTGTTTTCATTTCTTCCTCTCTCACATTTTAATTCACTATTTTTGTAGCCGAAATGGCAAAAGTTCTTTTACGCATATTAATTCTTGTTTTTGTATGTGTTGTGTCTGTGAGTTTATTAGCTCAGAAGGACAATACAGGAATGATAATCTCTTATCCCGAAGAAAAAAAGAAAGAAGGCGAAACGCTTATTTATCTAGAGCATTCTGATGTCTTGATGTTTGACAAGGACAGATTGGAGGATATTCAGGTGTTGCAGGGCAACGTTTGTTTTAGGCATGATGATGCGTATATGTATTGCGATAGTGCCTATTTCTACGAAAAGGAGAACTCTTTGGATGCTTTCAGTAACGTTCGTATTGTTCAGGGAGATACGCTTTTTATTTACGGAGATGTGCTTTACTACGATGGTAATACAAGTTTGGCTCGCTTGCGTCGGAATGTTAGAATGGAGAACCGCTCGTCGGTACTTACTACCGATAGTTTGAATTATGATAGAAAGGCGGATGTTGGCTATTATTTTAACGGCGGAAAACTTACGGATCA
>JAGCIZ010000190.1 GCA_017648235.1 Paludibacteraceae bacterium | reverse complement strand
TTTCAGAAAAAGGATTTTGAAGGACAAAAATCTCATCATAATACACTTTTTCTCCACCATCAGCAGCCGCAACATTCGGGAAGTTACAGCCACCTATCACGACTAAAGCATCGTTGCTCTCACCAGCAAAAGGGGCCGAAATCCCTTCTCCGCAATCCACTGAAAGAGCAGGTAATAAACTTATTTCTACTTTGTTATACTGATCTGCAAATGATAAGGAGACAACACAATACAATAACAACCAAACAAAAAACAACTTCTTCATAAACTTCTTTTTTTAATTCTTCTATTAAAACAAAGACAAATAACGTTCTCCCGTATCCGGAAGAATAACCACCAAACGTTTTCCTTTATTTTCTGTACGTTTAGCTACTTTGATAGCAGCAGAGAGTGACGCTCCTGAGGAGATTCCAACAAGCAATCCTTCCTCTTTTGCCACTCTCCTAGCCATAGAGAAAGACTCTTCGTCTGACACGGTTACAATTTCATCAACCAATGTTGCATCGTAGTTACTTGGAACAAATCCAGCCCCAATACCCTGAATCTTGTGCAAACCTGCCTTTCCGCCAGAAAGCACTGGTGAGTTTTCTGGTTCAACTGCAATAATCTTTATATCAGGATTATAAGATTTAAGACATTTTGCCGTGCCACAAAGAGTTCCTCCTGTACCCACACAAGCCACCAGAATATCAACTTTCCCCTCAGTATCCTCCCAAATTTCCTCTGCAGTAGTAGTTTCGTGAGCCAATGGGTTGGCAGTATTATCAAACTGTTGTAAGATAACTGAACCTTGAATTTCTTCATTCAACTCTTTTGCCTTATCAATAGCTCCTTGCATACCTTTTTCTCCCGGAGTAAGTACTAGTTCTGCCCCAAGATGCTTCAGTAATTTTTGGCGTTCGATGCTCATTGTTTCAGGCATAGTAAGTATCAATCGATAACCTTTTATTGACGCTATCCACGCCAATCCTATCCCCGTATTCCCACTAGTGGGTTCTATAATAACACCGCCAGATGTCAAAACTCCTTTTTTCTCAGCCATTTCTATCATTGAAAAAGCAGCCCGATCTTTTACACTTCCACCCGGATTGAAACTCTCAAGTTTTACCACAAGAGAAACTTCAATTTGCTCACTCTGCTCCACATTCTTAAGTTCAAGAAGTGGCGTTCTACCAATGAGTTCGATAAGTGATTGATATATTTTTCCCATTTTATTCAAATTTTCCTCTTCTAAAAAGATTTCTTTAATTCTTTGACACCTATAAGTTGGTCGTAACGACTTCCACGAGGGCAATAATAAACCAAAATCTGATACGTATTCAGTGTCTGCCAATAACTTCCCTCAATATATTGCAAGGTTCCTTTTGTTTCTCCTTTTTGAAAAAAAAGATACATATAGTTGTAACCTCCTTGCTTCAAAAAAAGCGATTTTTCGTAGCAACGAGTTTCAAAATTGTAATCCATTGGAGCAATCTGATACTGCATATTTCCTTGCATACTACCCAAAACATAGAGCAATCCATCGAAACGAATATCCTCTTTTGGCACAGAAAAATGCACCCACATGTAATCGGCCTCGGATCTACTGTAGTCCGAATGCTGACGATTTATCACATACTTTCCGTCAGCGTCAAACATAAAACTATACCCATCTTCGTTGCGAGGTACATCAGGGAGTAGTTCCACGTGATAAACTTCATCTTGCTTATCGAAAGAAATTTGCTGAATTCCACTACCATAGGTGTAAACCGACGAAAAATCTATCGAGCGATACTCATTCCCTCCCTCAAAAATAAGTTGAGGATTGTTCACGTAAGAGTGCTTCCCGAGCGACGTATAAGTTGGTTTTAGATTAGTTGCAGCATTATCATAACGCCCATTTTGTAGCACAAAAACTTTCAGTTCTGAGAAAGGATCACTAAGTTCTACTCCATCGGTATCAAGCGTAAAATCGACTTGCTGAAAGCGTCGACTGAGCTCCACATCGGTATTAGAACGCACGTCAGCTTCAATAGCAACCAAAGGATCTACCACCGAAAAACATATCGTTGCTACGGGATGTTCTCTATCGTTATCTTCATAAACCACCACAGCATAGTTGCCCGAAATTTTGAAATCTACATCATCATTAGGTAACAGCAACTGATAATTGGTATAAAGTACCGTAGTGGAAACAGATTGCTCATAATCGTCAATAGTGCCACTGTAAGCTCCGTTGATATATTCCACTTCGGAAAGTTCCGATGGAGTCCAATCGGCATTGCAATGCACAATGGAATAATTGAAAGTCTTGGTGTTATAGGACATCTCGTCGAACGACAAAAGCAGTTGCTCACCACCTCCAAGCGTGATAATTGGATCCGAGAGCGGACTACCCTGCAAGTCCGCCTTTACCGTTTTAATGTTGGATACAAGGCTCCGAGTGTAATAGCGCTCAGCCAAGGCCGAAACTGTGCAAAACCAAAAGCCCAACAACAATAGTAAACGATATGTCCGAAACGAAATATGCATTTTTTCTTTTTTATAACCTTTTTCTATTCTCCCCCCCCTGAAGACAGGGGGAGTACCTTTTAGAGGGAGAAGGTGTGAGACTATACTTGCACACCCCTCAGTCCTTGCGGACAGCTCCCCTAACTCTAGGGGAGCATTCTTTTTTTATTTTTTCTGACTCTGCAAAAAATGTGCGGTGTGGGCTTGGGAAGTAGGGGCGCTACACTACGCCCCTACAGCCCACCCTCTCACATTTTCTCTCTCTTAGCCCGTGAGGGGGACAAGGGTAAAATTCTTAGTGCGAAAACACGCCACGCACGGACCGCCCAGAGCAGCGGTAGTGGCCGCCCCAATTCACGCCGTACGAATGGAAGAAGAGGCCGCAGGCGTAGTCCGAGTCGCCCGTATCGAGCGAACTCGACCAATAGTAGCCGTCCGACCCTGCGTAGTACAAATCACTATCGTCGCGATAGCCAGCAGCAGGAAGGAAGATAGAGTTACCGTTAGGACCTTCTACATAATATCCTGAATCGCCATCATGCCTACTAAAGTCCCACCACTTCCAAGTACATTCATCTATAAGTTCTTGCAGTTCTTCTTGAGTAGGCATACGCCAAGAGCCACCCATATTTACGGCAGCAGCATCATCTTCTGGGTCGAGAACTGTTTTTCCATCGCCTGTATAGCTCCATTCATAGTAGTAATTATATTTGGTAATCTCATTATACCAATCACTTTCTTCTGCAATGCACCATTTATAAGTACCCCAATTATATACTTCTTTTGGTTCCACCTCACCCCAAGCAAAATAATCTCCGTATTCTCTAGGAGACGTTGCACCTACGTTGCAAGTAGCCCACTTTAATCCACTTGGCAAGCCAAGGTCTATGTAACCAAAATCATTTTCAGTACCAGATACAAACAATTCGAAATTAGCCGTATAAGTTATATCTGTTTTTTCTGCAGTAATAATTCGAGGATTATCAGTATTACCATCGTTCCACTTTACAAAAGTATATCCTCTACTTGGAGTAGCAGTAA
>JAGCIZ010000189.1 GCA_017648235.1 Paludibacteraceae bacterium | reverse complement strand
GCTTCGGTAATCAGTTGCTTCAACGCATTGCTAGCCATTCCGCCACGCCAAATAAGAGCATTGTTGGGATCAACAAAGAAACCTATCGACAAAATTTTTACACCATACTGTTCTATTGGCTTCATAAGTTGTTTTCCATCTACCTCTACAGCATAAGGGCGAGCATCTTCAATGTTGAACATTTTAGGAATTGACGGACCAAAAATATCAGCATCAAGCAAACCTACTTTGTAACCTTTTTGAGCAAGAGCAATAGCCAAATTAGCAGAGATTGTTGATTTTCCCACTCCACCTTTTCCTGAAGCAATAGCCACAATATGTTTGACTCGCGACAATGGTTTTTGTTTTTCTACTTGCTGCGGAACAACACTTTTTATAGAAATATTTCCACGAATATCTACTTCTGCTCCTACATACGTTAAAATAGCTTGTTCGCAAGCCTTGACAAGCGATTTTGCAAAAGGGTCATTAGGTTTTAGCAACAAGGAAAAAGAGACCTTATTGCCTTCGATTCGGATATCATCTTCCAACATTTCTTCCGAAACGATGTCTTTGCCCGATGCAGGATAACGCACTTTTCTGAGTGCATCTATGATTAATTGCGGATAAATTGTCATACCTTCTTTTTTTATTTTATTGGCAAAGGTAAACATTAGTTGTAAGTTGTAAAAAATCAAAGCTATACTTTCTTTGCAGAAATCAGCTTTGCACAAATTGTTTAATTTTGTGCAATATTTATATGGGATTATTGCTATTATTTCAAAAAATTAACTACTTTTGCCACGCAAATTTTAATTTAATAAAGTAATGATAAAAGAAAATCTTGTAGAGCTGTTTGTGAACAGCATTAAAGAGAATTGGGAAAATCCCGCATTTACTGATTATTTCGATAAAAAAACATTCACTTATCAACAAGTTGCTGAACACGTAGCCGAACTACACCTTTTGTTCGACAAATTAAATGTTCAGAAAAACGACAAAATTTCTTTAGTAGGTAAAAATGGTTCTTCATGGTGTATTACTTACATTGCAACGGTTACTTATGGTGCTGTAGTTGTGCCTATGTTGCAAGATTTTCCTCCAGAAAACCTTACAAACATCATCAACCATTCGGATTCAAAACTACTTTTCACAAGTGATTACATTTGGACAAAACTTAACGCTGAAGAACTTCCTAATATTGAATCGGCTATTTCGTTGGAGAACTTTGAATGTATCTTTGCTAAAGATAAAAAAAGCGAAGAATATATTGCAAATGCCCAAAATGCATTCAACGAAAAATATCCTAACGGATATACAAAAGATGACATCAAATATGCTGAAGTTCCAAACTCAAACCTTGTTTGTTTGAGCTACACTTCAGGAACAACAGGTTTTAGCAAAGGCGTAATGCTTACCGCAAACAACTTTGCAGGAAACATCACTTTCGGTATCACCACTAAAATGGTACATAAAAAGAAAGTTCTTTCTTTCTTACCATTGGCACACGCATACTGCTGTGCATTCGACTTTTTGACATCTTTCTGCGACGGAACTCACACTACATATTTGGGCAAAATGCCAGCTGCTCCACTTTTGATGAAAGCACTTTCGGATATTAAGCCTGATATTATTTTCACTGTTCCGTTGATTATCGAAAAAGTTTATAAGAAAAAACTTCAACCTATTATCAACAAACCAATTATGAAGATTTTGATGTCAACTCCTTTCATCAAAAAAGTGATTGGTGTAAAAATACATTATCAATTGAAAAATGCCTTTGGAGGAAAATTTGATCAAATGGTTATCGGAGGTGCTCCTTTGAATCCTGAGGTTGAAGCATTCTTGAGAAAAATTAGAATTCCATACACAGTTGGTTATGGTATGACCGAATGTGCTCCACTTATTTCTTATTCTCACTGGAAAGAATACAAAGAAACTTCTGTGGGAAAAATTCTTCCAACTATGGAAGTTAAAATCATGTCAAACGACCCATACAAAGAAATTGGCGAAATTCTTGTTCGTGGTGAAAATGTTATGGCAGGTTATTATAAAAACGAAGAAGCAACAAATGACGCACTTGATGCTGAAGGTTGGTTGCATACTGGCGATATGGGATATATTGACACGGACAATAATATCTACATTCGTTGCCGCAACAAGAGTATGCTTCTAGGGGCAAACGGACAAAACATTTATCCTGAAGAAATTGAGGCAAAACTCAACAATATGCCTTACGTTGCCGAAAGTGTTGTGGTTCAAAACAAAGCATCGAAACTTATTGCTCTAGTTTATCCCGACCAAGATGCCGTAAAAGCAGAGAAGCTTTCGGATAAAGCATTGCTGAAAATGATGGAGAAAAACAAACGCCATTTGAACAAGCAAATCGCTGCTTACGAACAGATTGCTGAAATTCGTATTCACCAAACTGAGTTTGAAAAAACCGCAAAAAAAAGTATCAAACGTTTCTTATATTCAGTTGAAGATTAAATTTATATGATTGCATATTATACTGAAGATGTAAAAATGCCAACTTTCCCCAAG
>JAGCIZ010000188.1 GCA_017648235.1 Paludibacteraceae bacterium | reverse complement strand
GCTTATAAACATTGGCGTATATGTTCCTGAAAACATATCGTCTGATGAGAAAAAACTATTCGAAAAATTAGCAGAATCACCTAATATCAAACCTAACGCTTCTGCTTCTCGCAGTTTCTTTAGTCGTTTCAGAAACATGTTTGAATAAAGAAATGAATTCCAAAAAATTTGTTCTTTACGACCCGGAAATTGACAAAATGGTTTCGGAAATCAAGAGATTGATTTTTTTATCGATGAATGGTGTAGTTTCCGAAAGTATTGAACAAAAAGGAGTTTTCTATAAAAAGAACTTTGGTGTTTCGCTCTATCGACTAAAACAAATAGCCGAGAATTTTGAGAAGAATTCCATTTTGGCTTCGCAACTCTGGAACTTGCAGTATCGAGAAACGATGATTTTGGCTATTTTTCTTCAACCTATTGAAGAATTATCGCTTCTGAAAGCTGTGGAGTGGAGTAATGAGATCCAAACTTTAGAGTTGGCAGAAATTGCTTCAAAAAATCTTCTTTCAAAACTGGATTTCTCCGAACAATTAGCGGAGAAGTGTGTAGGAAAAAATAAAAGTTTTCAAAAAGCGATAGGTTTTTTCATTTTTGCGGAAATTGTAGAAAAAATTTCCGAAGAAAAGTTACTTTTGCTCGTATCGAACGCGTTTGAGAAGGCAATAAAAAGTGCTGAAATTTGTAGGGCGATTATTGTATTTCTACAAAAAGTTATTGCCAAAAGTGAAACGTTAAAGCAAAACATATTGGAAAAAATAGAAAAAATGAAAACTTCGGAGTTATATGCCGAACGTTTGATTTGCGAAGAGTTAATGACACAAATTTTATATTCATAAATTTTCAAAATGTATAAAAAGATGAAAAAGAACTTTTGGATACTACCGTTAATCCTTTTTGTTTCGGTTTTTCTCTGTTCGTGTAACAAGAAAAAGTCTCAAACAAGCGAAGTTGCTTCTACGACTGACTCTATTCGTGTTTATGGCATCAAATCGGGTTATTTTCGCACGATTTATCCTCTTAGTAAGACTAACATTGAAACATGGTTTGATAAGTATGGAGCTCTACAATATGTAGAAATTCGTGAGGCAAATGATAAATATGTTAGTATGAAACTTGTGAGAGGAAACGATGAATATTATTTTTCTACCTACAATAATGAGGGCATAAAAAAAACAGTGGAATATGTAGATTATCGCGTTTGGGAAAATCCTTCGCAAGAGGAAATTGCTCAACTAGGCATTATTAAGCAACCAGTAGAAATTATTGATGGAAAGGCTTGTAAAGTTTATTTCATAAATGCTGGTTTGCCTGCAAAGATGTATATTTGGAACGGATTTATCATGAAAAATGTAACTCAAGATGGTGATGTACTAACTGAGATTATTGATTTCAGAGAGGTGTCTGTTCCTCTTAACCGTTTTGACATTCCATCCAATATCAATTTTACCGAAGAGGTCTTGGAAGAACCTCAGCAGTAGGTGTCTTTTTTTGAATAAATAGAGTTGTTTTCTGGAGCCCAAAACAAGCTTCAGAAAACATTTTTTTATTTCGCCGAAAAAATGTAATTTTGCAGTCTCATTTTGTGGGAATTAAAACATTATTTAACAATATATTTATGGACAACAAAAAACGAGTTTACACGTTCGGTAATGGACAAGCCGAAGGTAAAGCAGATATGAGAAATCTGCTTGGTGGTAAAGGAGCTAACTTGGCCGAAATGAATCTTATCGGGGTGCCAGTTCCTCCAGGTTTTACAATTACAACAGACGTTTGTAGCGAATACTACGAAGTTGGAAAAGACAAAGTTGTAGAATTGTTGAAAGACGATGTAATGGCAGCTGTTGCTAACATCGAAAACTTGATGAATTCTAAATTTGGTGATGTAGAAAATCCTTTGTTGGTTTCGGTTCGTTCTGGTGCACGTGCTTCGATGCCAGGTATGATGGACACAATTTTGAACCTTGGTTTGAATGACGAAGTAGTAGAAGGATTGGTTCGTAAAACTGGTCGTCCACGTTTCGCATGGGACTCTTATCGTCGTTTCGTTCAAATGTATGGCGACGTTGTATTGGGTATGAAACCTGTTAACAAAGAAGATATCGACCCATTCGAAGCTATCATTGAAGAAGTAAAAGAAGCTAAAGGCGTAAAACTTGATAACGAGTTGGAAGTTGAAGACTTAAAAGAACTTGTTGTTAAATTCAAAGCTGCAGTAAAAGCTCAAACAGGAAAAGATTTCCCAACAAGTGCTTACGAACAACTTTGGGGTGCTATCTGTGCTGTATTCGATAGCTGGATGAACGAACGTGCTATTCTTTACAGAAAAATGGAAGGAATTCCTGCTGAATGGGGAACAGCTGTTAATGTTCAAGCGATGGTATTCGGTAACATGGGTGAAACTTCTGCAACTGGTGTTTGCTTCTCTCGCGACGCAGGTAATGGCGAAGATTTATTCAATGGTGAATATTTGATCAATGCTCAAGGAGAAGACGTTGTGGCTGGTATTCGTACTCCTCAACAAATCACTAAAATCGGTTCTCAACGTTGGGCAGAACGTGCTGGTATTTCTGAAGAAGAACGTGTTGCAAAATATCCTTCTATGGAAGAAGCAATGCCTGAAATTTATGCAGAACTTGATGCTCTTCAAACAAAACTTGAAAATCACTATCGTGATATGCAAGATATGGAATTTACCGTACAAGAAGGTAAACTTTGGTTCTTGCAAACTCGTAACGGAAAACGTACTGGAGCTGCTATGGTGAAAATCGCTATGGATCTCCTTCGTCAAGGTATGATTGACGAAAAAACAGCGTTGCAACGTTGTGAACCAAACAAACTTGACGAACTTCTTCACCCAGTGTTCGACAAAAAAGCGTTAGCTTCGGCTAAAGTGTTGACTCGTGGTCTTCCTGCATCGCCAGGTGCTGCTTGCGGTCAAATCGTTTTCTTTGCCGACGATGCTGCAAAATGGGCAGAAGATGGTAAAAAAGTGATTATGGTTCGTATAGAAACTTCGCCTGAAGACTTGGCAGGTATGGCTGTTGCTGAAGGTATCCTTACTGCTCGTGGGGGTATGACTTCGCACGCTGCTGTAGTTGCTCGTGGTATGGGTAAATGTTGTGTTTCGGGTGCTGGTGCTTTGAACATCGACTACAAAGCTCGCACAGTAGAAGTTGACGGTGTGTTGTTGAAAGAAGGAGACTTCATTTCGTTGAACGGTACAACTGGCGAAATCTACAATGGACAAGTAGAAACAAAAGCTGCAGAAGTGTCGGGCGACTTTGCCGACTTGATGGCACTTTGCGAAAAATATACCAAATTGGTGGTTCGTACCAACGCAGATACTCCACACGATGCTAAGGTTGCTCGCGACTTCGGTGCTGTAGGTATTGGTCTTTGCCGTACAGAACACAGTTTCTTCGAAGCAGAAAAAATCGTTGCTATGCGAGAAACGATTCTTTCGCAAGATGCAGAAGGACGCAAAAAAGCATTGGCAAAATTGTTACCATGCCAAAAAGCTGACTTCTATGGTATTTTCAAAGCTATGG
>JAGCIZ010000187.1 GCA_017648235.1 Paludibacteraceae bacterium | reverse complement strand
TTAAACAAGGCGCTGGTAATATAACTATCAATACGCGTGATTTGAACGTTTATTTTCCTTCTGGAATTTTACAATATGTGGTAAAACAACCTTTGACAACTTTGGATGTTGCTGAAAAATATGACATCTTGGTTAATTTGAAAGGTGGTGGTTTCAAAGGACAAGCTGAAGCGTTGCGTCTTGCCATTGCACGTGCATTGGTTAAGATTAATGCAGATGACAAAAAAGTGTTGAAAGATGCAGGATTTTTGACTCGTGATGCTCGTGAGGTTGAGCGTAAAAAACCAGGTCGTCCAAAAGCACGCAAAAGATTCCAGTTCTCGAAACGTTAATCTTGTTTTTGAAAGCAGAATCATTAGTTTAGAATCTAAATCATTTAGACTTGCCTTTGGCAACTACTTGATGATTGCTTCTTAAAAAAATGTGTAATAAGTAGTAAAAAGAAAGTAAACAAAATAAAAATTAAGAAAAATGGCAAATATTGATTTTCAAGAATTATTGAATGCAGGTGCACATTTCGGACACCTAAAACGTAAGTGGAATCCAAATATGGCTCCATATATTTTTATGGAAAGCAATGGAATTCACATTATTGATCTTCATAAAACTGTAGTAAAATTGCAAGAAGCTGTTGATGCTGCAAAACAAATTGCATCTTCAGGAAGACAAATTCTTTTTGTCGCGACAAAAAAACAAGCTAAAGAAGTTGTTGCAGAAAGAGCTTCTTCTGTTGGTATGCCTTATATTACTGAACGTTGGGCTGGTGGTATGTTGACAAACTTCCCTACTATTCGTAAGGCTATCAAAAAAATGGCAACCATTGACAAAATGTCAAACGATGGAACATTTGAAAATCTTTCAAAACGTGAAAAATTGCAAATCACTCGTCAACGTGCAAAATTGGAAAAGAACTTAGGAAGTATTTCTGGTTTGGTTCGTTTGCCTTCTGCGCTTTTCGTAGTTGATGTTATGAAAGAAAATATTGCAGTTCGTGAAGCTAACCGTTTGGGTATTCCTGTTTTTGGTATCGTTGATACAAATTCAGATCCTTCAAATGTGGATTTCGTTATTCCTGCTAACGATGATGCAACAAAATCTATTGATTTGATTTTGAGTGCAATCGTAGAAGGAATTGCTGAAGGTGCTCAAGAATACAAAGCTAATCAAAAAGAACGTGAAGCTGCAGAAGCTCCTGTAGAACGTAAAGAAAGACGTGTACGTAAAACTCGCGCTCAAAAAGAGGATGAAACAATTAAAGAAATTGAAACTCCTCAAGCAGAAGAAGCTCCAGCAGAAGCGTAAAGAAAATATACTTTAAGTAAAAAGCGTTGCAATTACTCTGGAGATATACAGTGTTGTTCGTGACGCTTTTTTATAATGAATAACTAATTAAAAAGAGAAAGAATTATGGCAGTAACAATGGCGGATATTTCAAAACTCCGCACAATGACTGGCGCAGGTATGATGGATTGTAAAAATGCATTAGCTGAAGCCAATGGTGATATGGATAAGGCAGTAGAATTGATTCGTAAACGCGGTCAAGCTATTGCAGCAAAACGTAGTGATAGAGAAGCTTCAGAAGGTTGTGTTTTAGCTGCTGCAAATGGTAAATTTGCTGCTATCGTTGCAGTAAAATGTGAAACTGACTTTGTAGCTAAAAATGCAGATTTTATTGCTCTTACTCAACAAATTTTGGACAAAGCAATGGAATGTCAACCAAAAGACAAGGATGCTTTGTTGGACACAATTATTGATGGTCGTTCAGTTAAAGATTTGATTACAGATCGCAGTGGTGTGACAGGCGAAAAGATGGAACTTGGATTCTATGAAATAGTAGAAGGCGGAAGTTCTGTTTCTTACATTCACCCAGGAAATAAATTGGCAACTGTAGTTGCATTTGCAGAAGAAAACGTCGAAAGCCAAGTTGCTCGTGATGTTGCAATGCAAGTTGCTGCAATGAATCCTATTTCATTGAACAGAGACGAAGTTCCTGCTGATGTGGTTGAAAAAGAATTGGAAATTGGTCGTGAAAAAGCACGTCAAGAAGGAAAACCTGAAGCCATTCTTGATAAAATTGCACAAGGTCGTTTGAATAAATTCTATCAAGAATCTACTTTGATTGAACAAGCATTTATCAAAGATGGAAAAATGAGCGTTGGACAATATGCAAAATCAAACAATGCAACTCCAACAGCATTCAAACGTGTAACTTTGAACGAAGAGTAATTTTTACTTTTTTAATAAATAAAAGAGGGAGATTTTTTTAATCTCCCTCTTTTTATTTCCTAACTTTTTGGGGATTAGAACTGATAAAATCTTTCCAACTAGTATATTTTTTTTCGGTTTCAGGTCTTGATGCTTGTAGAAAATGGCAATAGGCTACCGCGAGAGCATCGGTGGCATCTAGTTCGGTTTGCATTTGTTCTACAGGAATTTTTAGAAAGCGTCTTAACATATCTGCAACTTGCTCTTTAGAAGAGCTTCCACTTCCGGTAATAGCCATTTTTATTTTCAGAGGAGCATATTCGCTGATAGGGATATCTCGTTCGAGTGCTGCTGCTATGGCAACTCCTTGTGCACGGCCAAGTTTTAGCATTGACTGAACATTTTTCCCGAAAAATTGTGATTCAATGGCAAACTCGTCTGGTAGGTATTGTTCTATTTTTTGTGTTACAAAGTCAAAAATTGATTTTAGTTTTAGATATGGATCATCAAACTTTTTCATATTCAATGTTCCCATTGTAATAAAAGATGCGGTGTTGTTTTCTATTTTTATCAATCCGTATCCCATTATGTTTGTGCCGGGATCGACACCCATTATGATTCTATTTTTTTGTTGGTTTTTCATTTGCCCAGTTCGGTTTGTATTATTTCCAACTTTTCTTCTATATGGGCATTTACATCAATCCACTTTATAGAAAAACCTCTTCGCTCCATACCTCTAAACCATGTCATTTGTCGTTTTGCAAATTGATGAATAGCTATTTCAAGTTGAGAAAAGAGTTCGGAGTAAGTTAATTTTCCAAGAATATAATTAGTGATAAATTTGTATTCAAGCCCGTAGTAAATTAAGTCATCAGGAGATACTCCATTATTGATTAAACTCTTTACTTCTTCGATCATTCCTTCGTCAAATCTTTTTTTTAATCTTTCAGTGATTTTTTTTCTCCGTTCTTCTCGAGAAATATCAATTCCTATGATTAGACTATTAATTTCAGGATAATCTGTTTCTTTTTCTGTGTGGCTTGAATAATAATCTGCAATTTCTATCGCTCTAATTGCTCTTTTCTTTGTGTCAACATCTGTTTTGTTGTGCAAAGTTTTATATGTGGATAGAATTTGAACTAAATCCTCTAGTGTTTTGTTTTCTAATTCCTCTCTTAATGTTTGGTTTACTGGAACTTCAAGCATTCTATATCCTTTTAGTACGGATTCTATATATAGTCCAGTTCCACCACATAAAATAGGAATTTTGTTTTTCTCAGAAATAGAGTGAAATGCGTTTAAAAAATCACGTTGAAATTCAAATACATTATACTTGTATCCTGCATCTGCAATGTCAATTAGGTGATAGGGTATTTGTTTCCCATTTATAACATAATCGTCTAAATCTTTTCCAGTTCCAATTGTCATTCCTCTATAAACTTGCCTTGAGTCGGCACTTATAATTTCAGAACCAATTTTGTTGGCAAGCGAACATGCTAGTGTAGTTTTTCCAGTTGCAGTTGTTCCGAGAATTGTTATGAGATTGTAATCTTTCATTTTGAGCAGAACGAAGAAAGATTTATGCTTTTATTTCTAAAGTATCAAGCCCAGAGATAATAAAGTTGTTGCTAGGCAAAGGCCTTTTTCTTATAGGTTTGTTCGAAAGTAATTTTCCAATTGCCTCGATGTGTTTAGGAGTTGTACCGCAGCAACCTCCAATAATGTTTACAAGTTTTTCGTTTAGGTATTCATCTATCTGTTTTGCCATACTTTCTGGTGTTTCGTCGTAAAGACCAAACTGATTAGGAAGTCCTGCGTTTGGATGTGCGCTTACAAAGCAAGGAGCTATTTCTGACAATGTTTTCAAATATGGTTTTAGGTCTTTTGCTCCAAAAGAACAATTTAAACCAATAGAGAACAAGTCGGCATGTGTTACGGAGGAAACAAAAGCTTGTATTGTTTGCCCAGAAAGAGTTCTGCCCGAAATATCCGCCACAGTGGCAGAAAGCATAATTTTAACTCTCTTTTTTGTGGTTAAAAATGCTTCTTCTGCTGCATAAATAGCTGCTTTTGCATTTAGTGTGTCAAATATGGTTTCAATAAAAAGAGCATCAACGCCACTTTCAATGAGTGCACACATTTGTTCATGATAAGCCTCTGCTAGTTGGTCGAAGGTAATTGCTCTAGCTGCGGGGTTATTGATGTCGGGGGAGATAGATGCTGTTTTGTTGGTAGGCCCAATAGAACCTGCAACATAGCGGGGATTTTGAGGATTTTTTTTAGTAAATTCATCTGCCAAATCACGAGCAATTTTCGCAGCAGCACGATTAATTTCTACTACATCATTTTCTGTCCCATAATCGCTCATTGAGAT
>JAGCIZ010000186.1 GCA_017648235.1 Paludibacteraceae bacterium | reverse complement strand
TCAAATATACGGACTTATAGGCAGTATTCTGAGTGGAATAATTATTATTCTTTTATTGATGTTTGTTTTTATGCCTTTCGAGAAACAAGAAGAAGAGGAAGGCATAATGGTAAGTTTTGGCGATGGAATCGAAGGCTTAGGAGAATCTGCAGCAGAAGAAACAACTGCTCTTCCCACCACACCTCCACCTGCTCCTCCTACCAAAGACGAATTGATGACACAAGATGATGAAGAAACGGTAGCATTGGAAGCACAAAAGCGCAAAGAGAAAGAAGAAAAAAAACGCCAAGAACTCATTGCTGAACAAAAACGTCTAGAAGAATTAGAAAAACAGAGAATTGAAGCAGAAAGAATTGCTGAGCAAAAACGCATTGAAGCCGAGCAAGCAGAAAAAACTGCTAAGGCTGGTAAAGCTGGCTCTGTTTTTGGACAATCAGTTGGAGTTGGACAATCATCAGGCACAGGAACTTCTGGAAATCCTGCAGGGAAAGGAAGTTCTAACGGTAACGATTGGAATTTATCGGGACGAGATTTGCGAGGAGGCATACCTAAACCTGCGTATAATGCCAATGAAGAAGGAAAAATTGTTGTTAGTATACGCGTTGACGAAAATGGAAACGTCATCTCGGCTACAACTGGTCAAGGAACAACTATAACCGACCGAACACTTGTAGAAAAAACATTAGAAGCAGCCAAAAAAGTAAAATTCTCTGCGGGAAAAAATAATGTTTATGGAACTATAACCTATAAGTTCAAACTTAATTAAACTTATATCCATAGTAGGCTTTTTTTCGGAAAAATTTGTTTATATTTGCATCTATACTTTTATTGATTTATTTCATTAAAGATTAGAAAAAATGAAAACATACGTTTTTCTTGCCAATGGTTTTGAAGAAACAGAATACATTGCGACTATTGACCTACTACGTAGAGCTGAAGTTGATACAACAAGTGTATCCATCACAGATCAAAAAGAGGTAACCGGAGCGCACAATATTGTTATTTTAGCCGATAAACTCTTTTCTGAAATTGATTTCTCGGATGCAGAAATGTTGATCCTACCAGGAGGAATGCCAGGAACAAATAATTTGAACAGTTTTCGCCCTCTTTTGAGTCTTTTGAAAAAACATTTTTCGGAAAACAAACCTATTGCAGCTATTTGCGCTGCACCTTTAATCTTTGGTCAACTTGGATTCTTAGAAAACCAAAAAGCATGCTGTTATCCTGGTTTTGAGCAAGAACTGAAAGGAGCAGAAGTACTTTTTGACAAAGCGGTTACTTCCGGAAACATAATCACAGGACGTTCGGCTGGTGGAGTTTTTGAATTTGCATTACAAATAATAACAAAACTCAAAGGTGCAGAAGTCTCACAAAAAATAGCAGAACAAATCATTTATTAATTTAATACACACGTTTTTTTATGAAAAATTTTCGCTTAGTTGGAATTATTGCATTAGCGATACTTTTATCTGCTTGCAAACAAAATGTCAAAGAGGCTTCGTATCAAGTAGTACCACTTCCTCAAGAAATTTTGCCTCAAGATGGTGCTAATTTTATTTTGTCGCAAAAAACTATAGTTGTTTTTCCTGCCGACAACGAAAAAATGGAATGTAATGCAGAGTTTTTGGTAGAATACTTAGCCCAATCTGTTGATTATAAATTATCCACAACAAACACAGAAACACCTAATAATAGCATTGTACTAAAGTTGGGTTTAGAAAGTGAAAATCCAGAAGCATATCAACTAACTGTAAATGCTGATCAAATAACTATTCAAGGTGCTTCAGAAGCTGGTGTTTTTTATGGAATACAGACTTTGAGAAAATCTATTCCTGCTGTTGCTCCAAAAGCAAAAATCTGCTTCAATCCAGTTGTTATCAACGATTTACCAAGATTCAAATATAGAGGTTTCCATTTAGATGTTGCTCGTCATTTTGCATCAATTGATTTTGTAAAAAGAACTATCGATGCTTTGGCTATGCACAATTTGAAC
>JAGCIZ010000002.1 GCA_017648235.1 Paludibacteraceae bacterium | reverse complement strand
CTTGGGAAAAAAGTATGTTGAGTGTGGTAGAAAAAGCCATCATTGATTCGTCGGTTGGGATTACTCCGATGAACAATGGAGAAACAATTCGTTTGTGTATGCCTCCTGTAACTGAGGAACGCCGAAGAACATTAGTGAAATCAGCAAATCAAGCTGGTGAGGATGCAAAGATTGGAGTTAGAAATGCTCGTCGTGAGGCTATTGATGCATTGAAAAAAGAAGTGAAAAATGGAATGCCAGAAGATGTAGAAAAAGATGGAGAAGCTTCTGCCCAAAAGTTGCACGACAAATACATTGCAAAAATAGATGCAATGTTGGCAGAAAAAGAAAAGGAGATAATGACAGTATAAAAGAAAAATTTTATAAAAAACAAATTCCTTCCTTTTCTGTTTATATACGGTGTAGGAAGGTTTTTTTTACCCTTGAGAAAGATATTTTTCATATTATTATTTGTTTTTGGCTGTGCTAAACTCTTGGCGCAGAGCGACTCTTTATTGGATGTAAAAACTGCTCAAAAACATACGTTTTACGTGGTTCCAACCATTAACTATCAGCCCGAAACAAGTTGGGGTTTTGGTGTGGCCGGTGCTAATTATTTTAAGTATACTGACGAGAAAAGAATTTCTAACTTGTCCTATGGTGTGGAATATACTCTCAAAAATCAATTTTCTGTAAGTGTATATCCTAAAATATACTTTACATCTTCAAACTGGTATTTGTACGCGAATTTAGGTTATAAACGTTACCCAAATGCTTTTTTTGGAATAGGAAATAGCTATGAAAAATCGTCATTAGAAAAAAAAATATCCTATAATTCTAATGCTTTTTTCATGAATGTTCAACCTCAATATTTTCTTACAGACAAATGGCTGATTGGCGTAGCCATGTCTATGCGTTGGGAGAAATTAATTGGCAATCAGGTTTTCCCTACTGAGATAATAGGTGTAAAACCTTATTTTTTATGGGGAATTGGTGGAGTGGTAAGTTATGATTCTAGGAACAATTTGTTTTATCCTACAAGTGGAATGTTTTTCAAAACCTTATTTCATTATTATGAACCATACTTGGGAAATAGTTTTAGAATGGGGCAGTTCTCAGCAGAATTTCGACAGTTTGTAACCATATATAAGGAATTTGTTTTTGCTTGGCAGGCCAAAACAGAAATGGCATTTGGAGATGTTCCTTTTCAGTTGCTTCCTACATTTGGAGGATGTGATCAGATGAGAGGTTTTCGCAATGGACGTTGGAGAGACGATATGTCGATTTTTCTCCAAGCAGAGTTTCGTTTGCCTATTTGGTGGCGACTTAAAGCCGCTGTTTTTGGAAGCATTGGAGATGTCTATAATTGGAATGATTGGAATTTTTCCATTCCAAAAATTGCCTATGGAGCAGGTTTGCGTTTGAGATTGAATAAGGCAAAAGTTAATCTTCGTTTTGATGTTGCAAGACAGAATTATGATGATTGGAAAAACTTTCGTAAAGGTTGGGGCTTCTATTTTACGGCCTCAGAGGCTTTCTAAATGTTGATTTATTGGATGATTTTTCCAATTGCTTTTAACGTTAAATCAATTTCAAATCCGCGGCTTTGAGCAAAACGTATCAATTTTGCTTTTCGGTCTTTATTTGATTTGTATTTTATAGATTTATCTTTTTTCTCAATTAATTCAAAAAGTAAACTTTCATATTCGTCTTCATCAATTAACTGCATTGCATGAGAAATTTCACTTTCTGAAATATGTTTCATTTTTAACTCAAATGAAATTTTGATTTTTCCCCATTTTGCAAATCTAAATTTATCTTTTACAAACGCTTGTGTAAAACGTTGTTCGTTTAGAAAATTTTCTTCTTTAAGATAATCAATTATTTGTTTTGATTCAGACTCGTTGGCTCCCCATTCTGTTAGTTTTTTCTTGATGTCATAAATACAATGTTCTGACAATGAGCAATATGCTGCTGACTTTATTCTTAGTTCTTGATAAGAAAATTGTTTTTTCATTTCCACGTAGCTTTTATCATCCTATCATTACCGAAACTATCTTTTCTTAATTCAATTTCTGAAAATCCTAAATTTTTGAGTAAAAGAACAACTTCTTTTCCAAATTGGCGATTGATTTCAAAAAACAATAGTCCGGATTTTTGTAAATGATTTTTGGCAAAAAGAGCAATCTTTTCGTAAAAAATCAAAGGTTCATCATCAGTAACAAACAGAGCAATATGTGGTTCAAAATCAACAACTTGTTTTTCCATTTCGTTTTTCTCGGTTTGCGTGATGTATGGAGGATTACTAACAATTAAGTCATATTTTTCATTGCAAGAATGATGTTCTAAAATATTCACTTTTTGAAAAAAAATGTTGCTGATATTGTTCCTAATGGAATTTTCTTTTGCCACTTTTAGTGCTTCGGACGAGATGTCAAAAGCAGAAATTTTAGCAGATTCTAGTTTTCTGGCTAAACTTATTGCTATACAGCCACTTCCTGTTCCAATATCAAGAACGTTCTTAGGTTTACTCTCTTGCAAAATCCATTGGATTAGTTCTGCTGTTTCAGTGCGAGGAATAAGTACATTTTTATTGACAGAAAACTTTAAATCACAAAACTCAACTTCGCCAATAATGTATTGAATAGGGTAGTTTTTGCGTAGTTGCTCGATGATTTTGT
>JAGCIZ010000020.1 GCA_017648235.1 Paludibacteraceae bacterium | reverse complement strand
TCGCTCATTTGTGATGCGATAGTACGTTTCCAAATTAAATCGTAAAGGCGTTTTTCTTGTGAAGTTCCATCTATTTCATGAACATTCATGTAAGTAGGACGGATGGCTTCGTGAGCTTCTTGAGCGCCTTTAGACTTTGTCTGAAACTTGCGAGCTTTCCAGTATATTTCCCCCGCCATAGAAAGAATTTCTTCTTTTGAAGTGTTTAGGGCTAAACTAGAAAGGTTAACAGAATCGGTACGCATATAGGTAATTTTCCCTGCTTCGTATAGTTTCTGTGCAACTCTCATTGTTTGTGCTACAGAAAAACCTAGTTTTCGAGCTGCTTCTTGTTGAAGAGTAGAAGTAGTGAATGGTGCTGCAGGAGATTTTTTTCCAGGTTTTGTACTGATGTCTTCAACCGAAAAGTCGGCATTGATGCATTTTTGCAAGAAAACTTCAGCTTCTTCTTTAGTTGAAAATCTATTTTGTAATTCAGCTTTTATTTCAACGGTTTCTCCATTTGTATTTTTGGTTAAAAATACGGTAGTAACTTTGTAGCTAGATTCGGCAACAAATTGCTGAATTTCTCTTTCTCTTTCAACAATCAAGCGAACAGCAACCGACTGAACACGTCCTGCAGAAAGTGATGGTTTTATTTTCTTCCAAAGAATAGGAGAAAGTTTGAAACCAACAACTCTATCAAGAACTCGACGTGCTTGTTGTGCGTCAACTAAATTTTTGTCTATCGTACGTGGGTTTTCTATCGCGTGAAGAATGGCGGTTTTTGTAATTTCGTGAAAAACGATACGTTTTGTTTTTTCTTCGGGAATAGACAACGCCTCCAAAAGGTGCCAAGCTATGGCTTCTCCTTCACGATCCTCATCAGAAGCGAGCCATACCACTTCTGCTTCCGAAGCGGATTTTTTCAAATCTCCAACAAGCTTCTTTTTGTCCGAAGGAACTACATAAATAGGTTGAAAATTATTTTCAATATCAACGCTAAACTCTTTCTCTTTTAGGTCTCTAATATGCCCAAAACTTGACATTACAGAAAAATCTTTTCCTAAAAATTTTTCGATAGTTTTTGCTTTGGCAGGTGACTCTACTATGACAAGATTTTTTTTCATTTCTCTTTAAATAAGGAGTTTTTCTTCTTGAAAAAACGCCTGCAAAGATAGAAAAAAACTGAAATACGGAATAAACGTGCATTTTTTTGAATTTTTGATTCGTTTTGTTTGTGATTTTTTTTGATAGAAGAGTTCAATATTCTCAATGGGTAGATTATTATTCTCGTAAGTTTTTTTTCTATCTTTGTCGCCGAATAATAAAGTAAGGACAAAATAAGTAGGTATGCCTAAAAATAGATTTACAGGAATGGGAGTGGCGTTGATTACGCCTTTCAAAAAAGATGGCTCAATTGATTACGACGCTTTAAGGCGATTGATTGAATATCAAATAAAAAATGGTACCGACTATTTTGTGGTACTTGGCACAACAGCAGAAACTCCAACGCTTACTAAACAAGAACGTGCGGAGTTGGTGAGTTTTGTTACTGCGCAAATCAATGGGAGAGTGCCCATTGTTTTAGGAATGGGAGGCAATTGTACAAAAGCATTGGTTGAAGAAATACGTTCAACTGATTTGTCGCAAGTAGACGCAATACTTTCAGTAACTCCTTATTATAACAAGCCATCGCAAGAAGGACTTTACAGACATTATGCTGAGGTTGCTCAGAACTCCAGAGTGCCGGTTATTCTTTACAATGTTCCTGGTCGAACGGGTGTAAATCTTACTGCACAAACTACATTGCGTTTAGCTAATGAATTCAAAAATATTATAGCAATAAAAGAAGCTTCGGGAAATTTTGCTCAGATTGACGATATTATCAAAAACAAACCAGACGATTTTATGGTTATTTCTGGTGATGATGGTATAACTTTTCCTTTGATTACATTAGGTGCTGTAGGAGTTATTTCGGTTATAGGAAATGCTTTCCCTAAGGAGTTTTCTCGAATGGTGCGCTTGGCTCTAAATGGAGATTACAATGGCGCTCGCGAGATTCATTATCGTTTTTCGGAACTTATAGATTTACTCTTTGTAGATGGCAATCCGGCAGGAGTAAAAAGTATGCTTTCGGTAATGGGATTTATTGAAAACGAATTGCGTCTTCCGCTTGTACCAACCACAATTAATACGTTTGAAAAGATTCGTTTTGTACTGAATCAGTTAAAAACATCTATCTAATTCAATAAAGTTTTCTTTAACTTTTCTACCTTTGCGAGAAATAGAGAGAAAAAATGGCAAAAAAGTTATTGCTTTGTTTTTTGTTTTCCGTTTCTTGTTTGGTAGGAAGATCGCAATCTACAACGTTAATACCACATTCTTTTGCAGCTGGTAACGCATCGGTGGCAAACTATAATGAGTGGGTTAGTTTTCATACACCTGCTTCGTTGGCAAGTGAAGATGGAATTAGTTTGCAATTGCTTGCTGAGAATCGTTATTTCTCCAAGGAACTTTTCAACGAGGCGGCGAGTTTCTCCATACACACCAAACCACTGAATATAGGTGCATCGTTTTCTCATTTTGGTTATGAGGGTTATCATGAAATGATTGCGGGTATTGCTTTTGCTCGTGCATTTGCAAAAAACAGATTGTTTATCGGTATTCAAGCAAATTATTATACTATTTATCTTTCTCAACTTGATAAATATAAAGGAACTGTTTTTGCTCAAGTGGGAATTCAAGGAGAAGTTGCTCGTAATTTTTACATTGGTTTTCACGCATTTAATCCAACATTTTCAAAGATTAAAAGCACAGAGATTGTACAAAAAATTCCTTCAATTTTTAGTTTAGGAACAAAGCATGTTATCAATGAAAAGGTAAATTGGACTGCTCAATTGGATAAAGAGATTCAAGGTAGATTTCGATGGGCATTGGGCGTTGAATATGCCCCCGTGGAACAATTTTCATTGCGTATAGGTGGCTATGGGTTGACTTTTGTTCCCACATTGGGTTTGGGCTTGAAATTTGGCGAGTTTAGATTCAATTTGCAATGTGAGTACCATCAAAAATTAGGATTATGCACGCTAGGATTTGTAAGTTACCGATTCAAATAGTACTTTGCTTCTTTTTTTTGATGTTGCAAAATAATGTTTTTGCACAAAAAGAAACATTGATTGATGAGTTGCTAGACTTAATGACAGCTGAAGCTACTGACGAACAAACCTTTGATACTGAAGCTCTTTACGATGATTTAGTTGTGGCACTAGAAAATCCTATAAATCTTAATTCTGCTACAAAAAACGATTTGGATAAATTGCCTTTTTTGTCGGATATCCAGATTGAAAATATTCTTTATTATCGTTATCAATTTGGAGCAATTTATTCTATTCACGAACTGGAACTAATCGATGATTTAGATGGACTTGCACTGCGTTTTCTGCCTCATTTTGTTTATGTGGAAAAAGAAGAAAAAAAGAAGAATATATCCATAAAGGAGATTTTTACAAGAAGTAAAAGTGAGTTTTTGTTGCGTTTGGACGGGACTTTTGAAAAGAAACAAGGTTATGACCGTACTAAAAGTGAGTTGGCTTCGAACCCTGACAAATATTACCTTGGAGATCCCTTTTATACTTCTTTCAAATATCGATTTGATGGTAAAAATAAATTGCAATTTGGGCTTACTGCGGAAAAAGATCAAGGTGAGCAGTTTTGGGGAACGTATAATAAAGGTTATGATTCTTACAGTGGTTATGTGCAGCTAAACGATTTGTGGAAATTTTCGACCATTGTGGTGGGAGATTATCGTGCAACTTTTGGTCAAGGTTTGGTTATGCGAACGGAATTTCAGTCTGCAAATACATCGGTTTTGCAAGCTAAAACGCGCAATTATGGTTTTAGAAGAAATACTTCGACTGATGAGTATAATTTTTTGAGAGGTGTGGCTGCTACGGCAAAGTTTGGACCTGTAGATGTTTCTGCTTTTTACTCTTATCGTCAGATGGATGCAGATACTTCAGGTGGAAGTTTTAGTACATTGCGCAAAGATGGTTATCATAGAAAATTGACTGAACTAGAAAAAAAACGTACGCTAAAAACTCACGTTGTGGGAGGAAATGTCTCGTATAATCACGACAAATTTCATATTGGGGTAACGGCGGCAGCAACGCTTTTTGGAGTGCCAAAGAAACCGGAAGAAAAAGTGGTTCAAACTTTTTTATATGAGGGGAAGAATGTTTTTTCGGCAAGTGTGGATTATAGTTTTAGGATTTACAAATTCAATATTTGGGGAGAAACGGCTTTGTGTAATAACTTGGGTGTAGCAACCTTGAATGGGATTTCGTTTACTCCGGTGTCGGTGATGGGAATTTTGCTTTCACATCGTTATTTTTCTCCGAAATATGATTTTATGTATGCTCAAAATATTTTTGGTTCATCGTCCAACAATGAGAACGGTTTTTATATGGGAATAGAGCTACAGCCAATAAAAAGGTGGAAAATTGAGGCTTCGGCAGATATACAACAGCGACCTTGGGTTTCAACTAATACAACGAAATCTGCTTGGAATTACGATCTTAAAATGCGTCTAAATTTTGTTCCAAATTCTAGGATGAACTATTATGCGCAAGTGGTTTATCGAGATAATGAGCGAAATCTTTCGGATGTAGAAGGCGCAACAAAACAAATAGGAAAAATCGCTCGAGCACGTTTGACCTGCCATGCGCAATACCAAATTGGAGATGTAAAGTTGACAAATAAAGTGATTTTTACTCATGCTCAAGAAGAAAAGTTGGAGCCTACTTATGGATTTGCCATTTCACAAGATATTTCGTACAAAATACCAGTTGTTGGAATTGCTCTTAATGCCCGTTATTTGTACTTTGATGCAAAAGATTATAACAATCGTATAACAATTTATGAAAATGATGTTCCTTTTGCATTTTCTATTCCTACTCTTTATGGCAGAGGAAGTCGTTATTATCTAAATATTGGTTACAACGTATTGAAGAATTTTAGTGTTTGGCTAAAATTTGCACAAACTTATTATGATGATCGTGAAGAAATTAGTTCGGGATTAGATTTGATAAAGAAAAATAGAAAAACAGATTTTAGAGTGCAGCTTAGAGTAAAGTTTTAAGAAAATGGCCACAATTTTTTTTGAAAAATAAAGGCAATTCTCTTTTTGAGGATTGCCTTATGTTATTAAGATGTTTTGTACGTTATTTTTCTATAAATGCTTTTTCCAAGTCTTGTGAGATGTTGATCATGAAGTCGCCCATATGCTCGTAGGAATTTATTATGTCAATGTAATAAATGTTTGTTTGGTAGTTGTCTCCATTGTTTTCTAGATCTTCTATCATAGCATCTCTAAAGTTGTTTCTGAGGTTGTTGAGCCTTTCTTCTGCGTTGTAAGCATTGGAGATTTCTATCAACTCGCCTTTATGAGCGGCGTTCAAGTTTGTAATCATCGCGTCGTAAGCATCGATGACGGCGTCGGCCATGGCGTTGAGGTTCTTTATGCTGTCGGCATCGAATTTCTTCTTGTGGATATTCTTTCTCGACAATATTCTGCTAATGCTTTCGCCTGAGTCTCCCAATGATTCCAACTCACCGATTATCTTATACATCGCCTTGATTTTTCTTGATGTGCTTTCGCTTATTTCTTCTGCAGAAACAGCATTGAGGAATGTGGCGATTTCAAATTCTATTCTGTCAGAAATTTCTTCGTATTTGATGAGTTTTTCTTTTAACGTGTCGAACTTGTTAGTATCGGCTTCGTTGATAGCTTTCTTGGCATATTCTGCTCCTTTTTTTGAAATTTGTGCGAAGTGAATGATTTCGTTAAATGCTTGTTCTACAGACAATTCAGGCGTTGCAAGTGGACCCGCTGATATGTACTTGAGTTTGAATGCTTCTTTCTCTTGATTCTCTGGAGCGCGGATAATCCAGCATACCGCTTTG
>JAGCIZ010000185.1 GCA_017648235.1 Paludibacteraceae bacterium | reverse complement strand
GAAACTTTTACATTGGGCTTTTGTAGTTGAGTATACCAAATAGAAAAACCTGCAGCAGGAATAAAAGCTAGCCATATTAGTGCTAACCAAAAGTTTGTGGGATATCCCATATTTTTGTTTTCTTCCGCAAAAAGCGAACAGACGAATAGAAGTAACCCACCAAAGAGATTGGCAAAAGCAGTTAGCGCTATTGGGTTGATATTTCCTTTGTATTTGGCTACAAAAATATTTGTAGAACCTCCTATTATGTTGCTTACAATAAGTAGCGCAATGCCAATGTAAAATTCCTTGCCAGAACCATTAAAATCTCCTTTGGTTACGGAGATGAAAATTACACCAGAAAGTCCTAAAAGAATTGATAATATTTTACGCGGAGTTATTTGATCATTTTTCATAAACAGATGCGCCATTATTGCGATAAAGAGAGGACCTGCTCCTACTATCACAGCAGAAGTGGCTGCAGGAACTTTATTTAGTCCCATAAAGAACAATCCGTATTGAAGAAATGACTGTAAAAAAGCAAAAAACAGTATGAACTTCCAGTGAATAAATGTTTCTTTAAGACTTATTTTTTTGAAAAATAGAATTGGGAATAACATTAATCCCGCCAATGTAAACCTCACGCCGGAGAGTCGCATCGGCTCCATGTATTCGAACCCAATTTTTGCGGCAGCAAATGCGCTTCCCCATAAGATACAAGCCAATATTGTCGGTACTTTTACATTCATCTTAAAAGTAGTTCTTTAACTTTTTCAGCAATCCACTCGCCGTCCATTGCGGAGGAGGTAATTCCTCCGGCGTATCCCGAGCCTTCGCCACATGGGAAAAACCCAGATATTTGAACGTGTTCTCCGCTCTCTTTGTCCCTTGGAATGCGGATAGGAGATGAAGAACGTGATTCTACCCCGACAATCAATGCCTCGTTGGTGAGGAATCCGTGCATTTTTCTGTCAAAGGCTTTGAATCCTTTTTGTAATCGTTTGCCAATGCTTTCGGGTAACCAAAAACTAAGTGGTGAGGATATTACTCCAGGCAAGTAAGAACATTTGGGAAGATCGGCCGATAATCGTCCTTTTACAAAATCGGCTAAACGTTGTGCGGGTGCTGTTTGTAGGACTCCTCCATTATTGGCTAGGGCAAGTTGCTCTACCGTTTGCTGAAACTCTAGACCGCATAAATTGTTTTGAGTGTAATTAGGTAAATCCTCAGGTCGAATTTCTACAACTATGCCTGAGTTGGCAAACGGAGAATTACGTTTCGATGCCGACATTCCGTTTACGACCAATTCATCTTTTGCTGTCGAAGCTGGCACGATATGTCCTCCAGGACACATACAAAAAGAGTAAACACCTCGACCCTCGATCTGTTGCACCAAATTGTACGAGGCGGCTGGAAGAAATGGATTTTTCACCCGGCTATGATATTGAATTTGGTCAATTAGTTCTTGAGGATGTTCCACTCTCACTCCCATTGCAAATCCTTTGGCTTCGAGTTGAATTCCTTTACGGTGCAAAAGTTCGTAAACGTCTCTTGCTGAGTGACCTGTAGCTAATATTAGTGCTTTTGCCGAAAAAATTTTACCATCTGTGGTTTTTGCGCCTGTCACTTGGTTATCTTGTAGAAGGATATCCGACAGTCTGCTTCCGAAATGGATTTCGCCTCCGCACTCCAAAATGGTTTTTCGTATGTTTTTTATCACTATTGGCAGTATGTCGGTTCCAATGTGTGGATGTGCTTCGTATAGAATTTCGTCTTGTGCGCCGTGAGCGTGGAAAATTTCTAAAATACGCTGAATATTCCCTCTTTTTTTTGAGCGTGTAAAAAGTTTTCCGTCAGAAAATGTTCCAGCGCCTCCTTCTCCAAAGCAGTAATTAGAATCTTCATCAATAGCGACGTTCCGATTGAGTTGAGCGATGTCTTTTTTTCGTTCCGAAACTTCCTTGCCTCTTTCTAAGATGATGGGTTTTATTCCGAGTTCAATTAGTTTGAGGGCAGCAAAAAGTCCGGCCGGACCAGCTCCTATAATCAGCACTTCGGGCGCGTTGGTTACGTTTTTGTAGTCAAACGTGTTTTCATAAACGGTATCAAACTCCTTGTTCGAGAGCAAAACCGTCAGGTTTATTTTCGGGAAACGACTGCGTGCGTCTACTGATTTTCGTACAATTCGAGCCGAGAAGTCTCCGTGGCATGTAATGCCGATTTTTTGCAACGCTGTTTTTTTTATTGTTTCCAAACAGCTTGCCTCTTCCGGATTCAGTGTCAGTTGTACTTCTCTAAGCATATCTTTGTTTTATTCTTCCCATTTCCAAGCGATGCCATAGTGTGGTTTAAGTTTTATGGTT
>JAGCIZ010000184.1 GCA_017648235.1 Paludibacteraceae bacterium | reverse complement strand
TTGTGGTAATGCCGGCATATAATGCCGAAAAAACACTCGAGCAGACCTACGAAGAACTACCAATGGACATAGTTGACGAGGTTATTCTCACTGACGATTGCAGTAAAGACAACACTGTAGAAAAAGCTAAATCCTTGGGAATAAAAGAAGTTCTTGTTCACGAGAGAAATAAAGGTTATGGCGGTAATCAGAAAACTTGTTACAATCGTGCTCTTGAAATAGGTGCGGATATTGTGATAATGGTTCACCCAGATTACCAATATACGCCAAAGTTGGTTCATTCGATGGCGTATATGATAGCCAATGATGTATATCCAGTATGTTTGGCTTCTCGTATTTTGGGAAAAGGAGCTTTGAAAGGAGGAATGCCAATTGTAAAATACATTGCAAATCGCTGTTTAACTTTTGGACAAAACATTTTGCTTAATCAGAAGCTTTCGGAATATCACACAGGTTATCGTGCATTTTCGGCTGAGGTTTTGCGAAATATCAATTACAACATTGCATCAGACGATTTTATTTTTGACAATGAAATGTTGGCTCAAATCTTCTACAAAGGCTATGAAATTGGGGAAGTAACTTGTCCAACAAAATATTTTGATGAAGCCTCATCAATCAATTTCCGCCGAAGCAGTATTTATGGATTAGGAGTAATTTGGGTGTCAATTGTTTATAGACTTTGTAAGTGGAGATTAATGAAATCAAACTTATTTGCAAAATGAAAAAATATCTTTTAATAGGAATAACTGTTTTTACAGCAGTTTTCTTTGTTGTATATAGTTATGCTTTTGATTCGAAGCTGGATTTGAATGGCGACAATGCGCAGTACATTATGCTCGCTCGTAACATTGCTGATGGATTTGGTTATTTTCAGCTTTCCTCAGGAATATTCACTCCTGCGAGTCATTTTCCTCCGGGATATTCCTTTATCTTGTCGATTTTTATGTTATTAGGCATACAAAGCTTGGTATTTTTTAAGGTTTTGAATGGGTTGTTTCTACTAGTTTCATTGTTATTGCTTGGTTATGCTGTTTGCAAACTGACACAAAATCGTATTCTTGGATTTACAGTTGCTTTTATTCCTATATTTTCTCCTCACTTACAGCATTTCTCAAATATTGTAATGAGTGAAATGTCTTATCTTTTCTTTACTATTTTGTGCTTGTTTGCACTCTTTAAGTATGATAAAAAGGGACAAAAATTTTGGAAATCTCCGTGGTTCTATTGCGCAGTTATGTCGGCAGTGGCATCTTATTATATCCGAACTGTTGGGGCTTCGTGCGTGTTTGCGCTGATTATTTTCTTTTTGTTCCGTAAGGAATGGAAAGCAACATTGGCGGCAGTAGGTGGAGTTGTTTTGCTATTTTTGCCTTGGAGCATACGCAATTATATTTATGGCATTGAGTCGCGCTACTTTGGCACAATAATGACTGTTAATCCTTGGCGACCAGAGGAAGGAACTATTTCTTCGGTAGGAGAAATGTGGGAGAAAATGCTAAAGAATTTTGACGAAACAGTTATCAAAGGTTTTAAAGAAGGCTTGTTCCCTTTCCTACAAATCGATTACGGAACAACTTCCTCCGTAATGGCAATTCTTGTTGGATTCTTTCTATTGGCAGTGGTTTTTTATGGTGCTTGGAGGCTAAAATCGTTGCGTTGGTATCTGCTTTCGTTTCTTATTGCTAACATTGGACTCTTTATGCTTTGGCATGGGGGAAATGGAATTCGTTACGTAGTGCCAGTTCTTCCTGTAATTTTCATTTGCTTCTATGTTGGAATTTATTCCTTGTTAGAACTTTTGGCAAAGTATGTATTTAAGCAAGATTCTTGGCTAAGATATGCTCCTATCGCTTTTCTGCTAATCATTTTCAAAATGTCAGCTCCGCTCAAAGTGCAGGCTGAAATCGCCAAAATGCCATATCCTCCTGCTTATAAAAATTATTTTTCTGTAGCCGAAAAAGTTAATGATGACAATTTTAGAGCAACGGTTGTATGTTGCCGAAAGCCAGATTTATTTGCATTTTATGCTCCTAATGTATATGCCGTCAATTACAAATACACTCAAAATACTTACGAATTGATTGCTGATTTGGTAAAAAAGAAAGTGGATTATGTTGTTCTAGAGCAACTGGGATTTTCCTCAACTGCTCGTTACCTGTATCCGGCAATTGTGGATCATGCAGAATTATTTTCGGTAGTTTATCAACGAAGAAATCCTGATACTTTCTTATTAAGTTTTGATCGAGGAAGAGCGATAAAAAAAATCAAAGAAAATGGCTGGAAATACCTTGACTAATTGGTTCGTAGGAAAAACAAATAAATTTTTTGTTCAACTTTTTCGCTATTTCTTTTCTGGAGGAATAGCTTTTTTGATAGATAAAGCTTTATTTGCTTTGCTACGTTATGGCCGTGAATTGAATGTTTTTGTTTCCACGAGTGTAGGTTTTATTGTTGGGTTAGTAGTTACGTATTTGCTCAGTATTTTTTGGATATTTGACAAACGTAGGTTAGAAAACCGACGCAAAGAATTCCTTATTTTCGTTTTAATCGGAATTATCGGGTTGCTTCTGATGAATGTTCTTGTATGGTTCTTTAGAGAAATAGTTGGTTTGCAATTTGATTTTGTTTCAAATCTTGCAGCAACAGTTGTTGTTACCCTTTGGAATTTTTTTGCAAAAAAGTACATATTGTTTCATTAAAAAACAACTGCTATTTTATAATTTTGCTCCGTCGGAGTAAGCAAAATTCATCCGTTCTTAATTTGTTTAGTATAAATAATTTAACATCATACAACAATGAAACAAGATATGATTGTAATCCTAGATTTAGGAAGTCACGAAAATACAGTGGTGGCACGTGCAATTCGTGCTTTGGGAGTTTATAGCGAAATTTATCCTCATGACATTACAGCGAATGAACTTGCTGCATTGCCAAATGTAAAAGGAGTTATCATCAATGGTGGACCAAATAATGTCATTGATGGAGTAGCCATCGATGTGAATCCTGAGATTTATGATTTGGGACTACCTGTAATTGCAGCGGGACACGACAAAGCGTTGTGCGAAACAAAACTTGCTCAATTCACCGACGATGTTGAGGCAATAAAAGATGCTTTGAAATCATTTGTTTTTGACGTTTGTAAAGCAGAAGCAAACTGGAATATGAAAAACTTTGTTGCAGACCAAGTGGAACTTATCCGTCAGCAAGTGGGCGATAAAAAAGTTTTGCTTGCACTTTCTGGAGGGGTTGATAGTTCTGTAGTGGCAGCTCTTCTGCTCAAGGCTCTTGGAGAAAATCTTGTGTGTGTGCATGTTAATCATGGTTTGATGCGCAAAGGCGAGTCGGAAAACGTAGTAGAAGTGTTCCGTAATCAACTTTGTGCTAACCTTGTTTATGTAGATGCTACAGAACGTTTCTTAGGAAAACTTGAAGGAGTTGAAGATCCTGAAGAAAAACGTAAAATTATCGGTGGAGAGTTTATTCGTGTGTTTGAAGAAGAGGCTCGTAAACTCGAAGGTATTGACTTCCTTGGGCAAGGAACTATCTATCCAGACATTGTAGAAAGTGGAACCAAAACTGCTAAAATGGTAAAATCGCACCATAACGTAGGTGGTTTGCCAGAAGATATGCAGTTTGAACTTGTAGAGCCATTGAAACAACTTTTCAAAGACGAGGTTCGTGCTTGTGGCGTTGAACTTGGTTTGCCTTACGAAATGGTTTATCGTCAACCATTCCCAGGACCAGGACTTGGTGTTCGTTGTCTTGGAGCAATTACTCGCGATCGTCTCGAAGCAGTTCGTGAGTCGGATGCGATTCTTCGCGAAGAATTTGCAGTAGTAGGTCTCGATAAAACTGTTTGGCAATATTTTACCATTGTTCCAGATTTCAAAAGCGTTGGCGTTCGCAACAATGCTCGTTCTTACGATTGGCCTGTAATTATTCGTGCGGTGAATACTGTTGATGCAATGACTGCAACTATCGAAGAAATCGATTGGGCAGTGTTGAAAAAAATTACAGATCGTATTCTCAAAGAAGTGCCCAACATCAACCGCGTATGCTACGATATGTCGCCAAAACCATCGGCAACAATCGAGTGGGAATAAGCAAAAAAGAAAATTAAAACCTCAACTTGTGTTGAGGTTTTTTTATATTTGCAAAACGTTGGGTTTAGACCTGGCGTAAGACATTTTTGAAATAAATTGCTCAATCGCTCTCGAATCACCACCTCGAAATAGAAATGAGCAAAAGAATATACAGTTGGGTTTGTGCCTATTGGTGCAAACTGAACCATTGTATATTCGGCTTGTGGTGAGCCCGAGAGCGTTGGTGAAAGTCTGCACTTTTTTTTGTGGGTGTGGCAATTAGAAAGGCAATATTGCACAATAACTATAATAAATTTTAAAAACATGAATGCAAAAGTAGAAGAGTTCATCAATAAGATGAAAAAGGAACAAAAAGAAGAAGAATTAAGACAAAAAGAAGCATTTCTTATTTCTATAGGACTTGTTGATGAAACTAAAAAAATAGAAGTAATTGAATATTGTGATTATGATGGTCCTGACTGCAAATGGGATAAGGAGGAAGGAAAACATTTCAAAATAAAGGAAGAATATGCACCAATTGAAGTTACTGATGAAGAATACCAGGAATTATTAAAATACGTTTCTATTGAGAAACAAGAAGAGATAAATGGCACTTCAAAAATAAAAAAGACTTGGTCTAATACAATAAGTCTTATTGCTAATATATTTTTATTTATTAGTATTATAGTTGGTTTACTTTTAATCAATGAGTATGGTTGGGTATCCATCGTACTTGCATTGATATATTGTGTACTATGGTATCCTCTTATTATTGGATTTTCCCAAATCGTAGCCGTGGCGGAAAAGAAATTAAAATAATTAGTTTTACTGTAACCCCATCAGGAAACAAAAAAAGAATGACTTTTTTTAAGGTCATTCTTTTTTTTTACCTTTGCTCTTAGAAAAAAATTATTACGACAATGAAAATAGGAATTATTGGAGCAGGAAATATTGGTGGCTCAATTATAGAGGGCTTTGCTCAATGTGCATCTATATCTAATACAGATTTGTATGTTAGTGATTTAGCTGATGAGCGTTTGCAAAAACTGAAGCAAAAGTTTACGGGAATAAATGTTTCTACTTCTAATAAAGAAGTTGCTCAAGAGTCAGATATGCTGATTCT
>JAGCIZ010000183.1 GCA_017648235.1 Paludibacteraceae bacterium | reverse complement strand
TGGCAACAATCACTGCACCAACCATTGGGTTGGGAGCCACGTTGCCTAGACCTTGTTTTGCTAGTTGTAAGCAACGAAACATATAGGTTTCATTGTCAAGCATGAAGCAAAGATAATGATTCTTGATAAAAAGAAATCTGTCGATGAATAATAAATTGGTTTACGAAAAAAAAGTTTTTAACTTTGTGAAAACAAAGCTAAATATGGAACATTCGGAACATTATATTTCAAAGTTTGACACCTGTTTCTTTGAACGTTATGCTCGTGAAGTGCTTGTTTCTCTATTGGGGAGTCAGTTTGAAAATTTAGAGAATAAGGATCGTCCCGATTTGCAAAATTGTTCAATAGGATTGGGTATTGAAGTTACTCGTGCAATTGAGGAGAGTAAGTTTACGGCGTTGTCTTTGATAAACGACCTTTCTGGCGATGAGAGTATTTCTTTTGGGAATACGTCGCTTGAGTCGATAAAAAATAGTGGCTACGCCTATGGTTTGCACGATGACTTAGTTGGACATCAGGAATATATCTATTGGAAAATAGCTTTGCCTCTGAAAAGAATAATTGAGAGTAAAGTAATGAAGGCCTCTCGCGGATTCTATGGCGATTTTAAGGAATTGGAATTATTTGTTTTTTTGAAAGAGAATCTCTCTGCCGATGCTATAACTAAAGTAATGGATTTTACAATGTCGTTGCAGAAGTATAAACGCAGACGTTATAAAATGCTTTATTTTTTTCAGTCAACTACGTTTTATGTTTGCGATTTACAAAAAGCAAGGTGTTGTGCTATGGAACTTAGCAAATGTCAGTTGCAACAGTTTTACAAGCAAGCATTAGTAGTAAAATAAAAAAAGGGAAGAAAAAATATCTTCCCTTTTTCTTTATTATTCAGTAATCAGTTCTATCTCAGCAACGGAGCACCACGCATTGTTTTCAACTTCGTTTAGAGCAACGAATTTGAAGAAGCGCATATTTTCGGTTCTCGGGAATAAAACTTCTTGATTTACAGGATTATTTTTGATATTGGAAAATTCTCCGTTAGAGATTATTTTTTTCCAATTTTTCCCATCGTTTGAAATGTAAAAATCATAATTATAAGGAATTCCTCCTAGCATGTCTTTTCGAGGCATGAGGATAAAACCTTTGACTTTTAGGGCTTCTGCACAATCAACACTTATGAAGTGAGGATGCTTTTGTGCATCGTTGCTCCAAGGTGTGTGCCAAATAGAATTTTCATTGTCGTCAATAGCTTTATTGGCTTCGTAATTTGGTTCTTCTGCGCTACATGATACTACAGTCCAATCTTTTTTTGCAATGTTAAAGTTTCGAGATTGAACTTCGCTATGTTTTTTACCTTCGTTGTAGAACGCAACGGCTTTTACGCACCCTTTGTTGTAAAATTCAAAAGGCGAGGAGTAGAGCTGAGAGTTGATGTTAGGTTCAGTGCCATCTGTAGTGTATCTGATAACAGCATTTTCGTTTGCTTTGATGCTTACAAAACCTTCCTTATTTCTTTCTATTGTTGGTTTGGATACAAATTCTTCGGCAAAATATGCTTTAACGTGTTTCAATCGGAATAGGTCACGAGCTTGAATGTTGATTCTAATCTTTTCTGCTTTTAGAATAGGCAATCTTAATAAACGTTTGTAACCGATGGTTGTTCCTTCAAAAATTGTTTTCCAGGTGCCGTTTTCGAGTGTTTCTACTGAAAAACTTTCTATGCGTTGACCATGGGCAATATCTTCAGCTAATTCAATAACATTGAATTTTACATCTTTTTTTACGTCATAAATTTTTGATTCATTTTGCCTTTTGCTTTTCCAAATATTTGCCTTTTTTAGCATGTTTTCGGCATACATTTGACGTAAATACTCTCCGTATTCAGCTAGGTTGATACTATCTTGTTTTGCAATCACACCCTCTTTGTTTGGAGGAATGTTGAGTAGTAATACCGAATTTTTTCCTACAGAATTGAAGTAGATGTTGACCAATTGTTCTGCAGTCTTTACTCGTGCATCATCTTTTGGATGGTAGAACCATCCTTGGCGGATAGAAACATCAACTTCCGATGGCCACCAAACCATTTTGTCTGCTTTTTCTATCAATTCTTTGCTGCCAAGTTCTTTGGATGTTGTGCTTATTCCTAATCTTTTATTTGAAGATTGCGCTTCTTTTCTAACGTCGTTTTGTAATACAGTTACACTCCATTCTGTATCGCGTCCTAAACCGGCTTCGTTGCCTACCCAGCGAACGTCGTCGCCCGAAACAGCAACTACAGCGTTAGGCATAAGTTTTTTTATTAGAGCATAGTATGCAGGAAAGTCGTATTCTTGAACTTTTCCGTTTGGACCTTCGCCACAGGCCCCATCGAACCAAACTTCGTCAACTTTTCCATAATTGGTTAAGAGCTCAGTAAGTTGCTCAACGAAAAATTGATTATACGCAGGAGAGTCTCCGTATGAAACTGCATTTCTATCCCATGGAGAGAGGTAAATACCAAATTTTAGTCCATATTTTTCACACGATTTTTGCAACTCTTTTACTATGTCACCTTTTCCGTTTTTCCAAGGAGAGGCTGCCACTGAATGTTTTGTGGTTTTTGTTTGCCAAAGGCAAAAACCATCGTGGTGTTTAGCTGTAATGATTACCAATTTGAATCCTGCATTTTTAACCGTTTCACACCATTGGTCTGTGTTTAGGTTAGTTGGGTTAAAAAGAGTTGGTGATTCTGTTCCATCTCCCCATTCTCTTCCAGTGAAGGTATTTATACCAAAATGGAAAAATACGGTTGTTTCTAATTTTTGCCAAGCAAGTTGTTGTGCAGTAGGCACTATATGCGACGCAATTTCTAACTTTTCTTCAAGAGTAGAATTTTGTGGAAATGTGGCACTTTTTTCGTAGTGCTTTTCTGAACAACTTGTTAGAATTACGATGCTTATGATAATAAATAGATTCTTTTTCATTTTAGAGAAAGGTTAAAAAAAAAGAGGGAATTAGTAACATAAACTCCCTCTATATAATTTGTTTTTTATTTAACAGCGATTTCGCCTACAAATATCCATGCAGGTTCTCCTGTAGCGCCGTGCCATTTAGGCATACATTTTACTGATTCGCCAGTTACTCTTACATAGCGAGTTGTTAATGGCTCAAAGTTCATTGTAACAACTTCGATATCTTTACTTACGTTTTCCCATTTATCAACATCAGTATATTTTTCGGATTTTACTGTTTTGAAGTTTGTTCCATCTTCTGAAACTTCTACCTTCATGCCTTCAGCTCCAAAGATATAGTTGCCTGGCTCGATAAGCAGAGTCATATCTACTGATGAAATTTCTTGAGAATTTTTCAAATCTATAACCACTTGCATATCTGTACCAAGATAACCAATCCATGCTCCTGTGTTAAAAATAGGATCTCCTACCATTCCATCAATTAATGTTTCAGGTTTAATATAAGCATAATTGTTGTGAACAGGTTTTGAGAAAGTGATAGGTTTTAACGATGCCTTGTTAAAATCAACTTTTTGCGATTTTACTTTGGAGATAAAATCTGGACGAATAGCAACTGTTTTAACTTCGCATGTAGAACTTATTTGAAGAGGTTCTTTGTAAAGATTTGAATTTTTAGTAGGTTCACTTCCATCTAATGTATAATAGATTGGTGCATCTCCCAAAGTAGATAAATCAAATATAACTGCTTCATCTTCAATACTTGGAGTGATAATCATAGATACTTCTAAAAGGTGTTTTGCATAGTTGAAACCTTCGCGTTCGTAAAGATCAAACATCTTACCCATACGTTTGATGAAGCAGTTGAAGTTTTTCTTTTCTGGATAAGTCCAGTCTACTTCACTCAGCGCAGCGATACGAGGATAAATCATATATTCGCGAGCAGAATCAGAAGGAAGATATTCGCACCAAAGATTTGCTTGTGCACCAATAATGAGGTGATGTTTTTCTTTTTCTAGTATTGAAGGAACTGGTTCGAGGCTGTATACTCGTTCAACACTATTGAATCCTCCAATTGCAAATTGTTCATTTTCTGTATCACGTGTTTGATAATAGTCAAAATAAACATGTGTATTTGGAGTCATAATTACTTCGTGATTTTGCAAAGCAGCTTCGGTTCCACCATTCATGCCTCTCCATGACATTACGATAGCATCAGGTCCAAGGCCTCCTTCCAAAATTTCATCCCAGCCAATGATTCTACGACCTTTTGATTTGATGAAATTTTCCATTCTAGTCATTACATAGCTTTGCAAATATTCTTCTGCCGAATGATTTTTGTCTGATTTGATGCCAAGTGATTTGATTTTTGCTTGGCATGTAGCACAGTTTTTCCAACTTTTTTTAGGGCACTCGTCTCCTCCTATATGAATGTATTGACTAGGGAAAATGTCAATTACTTCAGTTATAATGTCTTCCAAAAAGTTCATGGTAGATTCTTTTCCAACGCAAAGAACTTCATCGGAAACACCCCATTGACCCCAAACTTTGTAAGGACCACCAGTACAACCGTATTCAGGATAAGCAGCCAACGCAGCCAACATATGACCAGGAAGGTCAATTTCTGGCACAATAGTTACATTGCGTTCAGCAGCATAACTTACCAATTCACGCAACTCTTCTTGAGTGTAAAAACCTCCGTGAGGAATTCCATCTTGATCTTCGGTTTTTCCTTTAATACAAGTACTTTCTCTCCATGCTCCAACCTCAGTAAGTTTTGGGTATTTCTTTATTTCTATACGCCAACCTTGGTCGTCGGTCAAGTGAAAATGGAAGTAGTTCAAATTGTGCATAGCCAAAGCATCGATAGTTCTTTTTACAAAATCAATTGATGCAAAATGACGAGCAACATCTAAATGGAAACCTCTATATTTGAATCTTGGTAAATCGTTGATAACAACTGGATTGAAGCAGATTTT
>JAGCIZ010000182.1 GCA_017648235.1 Paludibacteraceae bacterium | reverse complement strand
GTTCCATTTGTTTACGTATCTGAGAATCAAAATACAAAAGTAAGCGATGGAATCTTGGCTGATGTTGCACCTTCGGTTTGTCAATTGCTTGGCATTGAGCAACCAAAGGAAATGACTGGACATTCATTGATTAATAAGTAATAAAAGTATTTTTCTTGTTGTTCTTTTGTATGAGGAAATTCATTTGTTTGGTTGCTCTTTGGATTTTCGTTTGTAGCACATTTGCTACAGACGAACTTTTAATGACCATAGGCGACAAAAAAATCCTACAAAGCGAATTTGAATATTTCTACAAAAAGAACAACAAAGAAACTTTACTTAATACAAAAATTGACGAATATCTTCAACAATTTCAAAACTTCAAACTAAAAGTTTGTGAAGCAGAGTCACTTAATCTTGACACAGCAAGTTCGTTTACTGAGGAACTAAATAATTATCGTTCTCAAATAGTTTCGCCGTATTTAACGGATAAAAACAGGGAAGAAAGTTTAATGCAAGAGGTATATAGCCACTTGCTCGAAGATGTGGATGCAAGTCATATTTTGGTAAGGGTTCCTTACAATGCCTTGCCAGAAGACACTTTGCAACTTTACCTAAAAGCATTGGATATTTGTAAACGACTCGAGAAAGAAAATTTTGAGGATGTTGCTAAAGAAGTTTCCGACGACTATTCCGCTAAACAAAATGGCGGCCGACTAGGCTTTTTCACAGGAATGATGACTATTTTCCCTTTTGAAAATGCCGCCTACCGATTGAAAGTTGGAGAAATTTCAAAACCAGTGAGATCATCGATTGGTTATCACATCATCAAACTTCACGACAAACGAGAAGCAATTGGCGAAGTTCGTGTTGCACATATTTTGAAAATGGTGTCTCAACACATGACAAAAAAGCAACAAGATAGCATACAAGATTTAACTCAAGAAATCTTCAAACGATTAGAAAACAACGAAGATTTTGCATCATTGGCAAAAGAATTTTCGGACGACCGACAAACAAGTTCTAATGGCGGCGAATTGATGTGGTTTGGACTTGGAAAAATGACGAAAGAGTTTGAAAAGGCAGCTTTTGAACTTAAGGAAATAGGAGAAATTAGCAAACCTATTAAAACTGTTTATGGTTGGCATATTATTCAATTGAAAGAAAAACGAGAAGTTCTTTCGTTTGAGAAAAAGAAAAATGAAATTGTTCGGCTAATTCAACATGACGGGCGCAAAGAAGCTATAAGACAATCCTTTATAAGAAAACTAAAAGCAGAATACAATTTTTCTGTCGATAGCACAGTTCTAAATAAAATCTTTGGTTCATTTGATAATGCAAATGACAAATCTGCTTTTATTGCAGAAATTGAAAGTAAAACCAACAATGCTCCACTTGCAACATTTGCCAACCAAACTATTAGGATGAATGAATTTGTCGATTTCTTAACAAAAGAATTCTCAAAGGCCAAAAGCACAGATATAAATGTGGTTTTTGACTATTTTTCAGGAGAAAAAGTCATTGATTTTGAAAATTCTCAGTTAGAAAACAAATATCCAGAATTCAAAAACTTGATGCAAGAATATCACGACGGACTTTTGTTTTTTGAAGTAAGCAAGTTGAAAATTTGGGATGAAGCAGCAAGAGACACAACCAAACTAAAATCTTATTTTGAGCAAAATAAAGATACTTTCAAAACCGAAGGTCCTTATTACAAAGGATTTATCATCGAATGTAAGAATAAAAAAATTGCAAAACAAGTAAAAAAAATCATTGCTAATGCTCACACAGATTCTATCGACAACTACATAAAAACGCGTATCAACATAGATTCTACATTAAATGTGAGAGTTCAAAAAGGATTTTGGAAAAAAGGAGATAATCTAGTTGTTGACAAAAAGATTTTCAAGTCAAAAAACTCTTACAAGACAGATCCTAAGTTGCCTATTATTGAAACTGTAGGAACAAAACTACAGACACCAGAAAATTATAATGACGTTTTAGGTAAAGTAATTTCTTTTTATCAGAATCATTTGGAAAAAGAATGGGTCTCTAATTTACGAGAAAAATATCCTATTTGGGTTAATGAAGATTTATTGAACGAATACCGAAAATAACTATGTTCAAAACATTTTTAAGCATATTTATCGCTGTCAGTTTTGTTTTTTCTACTTGCCAAAAAAAGCAAAGCGACTCATTAAGGACTCCTGTTCTAAAAATCAACAATCAATATCTTTATGAAGATGAATTGCCTAAAACTCAACATTTAAGTAGTGCAGATAGTGCTGCATTAATTGAGAAGTTTGAAAAAAATTGGGTAATTGATGCACTCATGTACGAACATGCAGCAAAAAATGTTGACCAAAAATCAATTGATTTGCTTGTTGAGGAATACAGAAAAAGCCTTATCGTTCAAAATTACAAACAACTACTTATCAATCAAAGATTGTGCGATCCTTCTGAAAAACAAATCAGCGATTATTACGATAAGTACTCATCTCAATTTTTATTGGAGGAAGAAATCGTAAAAGGTGTTTTTGTAAAAGTTCCAAAAAATGCTGACAAACTAAAAAAAATGCGAAAATGGGTTGAAGAATTTTCCATTGAGAACATTGAGGATATGGAAAGTTATAGCGTAAAGAATTATGGATCTCTAGATCTCTTTGCAGACAATTGGGTTTTAGGGCAAGAACTAATCAAACAGTTACCAACAACAGAAAATCTATATTTGACTCCAAACAAATTTATTGAAATGGAGGATAGCGTTTTTGTTTATATGCTAAATGTTTTTGATTGCCGTAAAAAAGGAGAGGAAGAACCTCTTGATTTTGCCTATGAAAAAATCAAAAACATACTTCTCAACAAACAAAAAATAGAATTTATACAGAATTTTGAAGAGGATTTGTACAATCAATTTCAAAAAGATATTATGTATTTTACAAATAATAACAACGAAGCAGAACAATGAAAAAATTCATACTAACATACATTATCTTATCCATTTTATCAACATTTGCTGTTGCTCAAAACAATATGATTGATGGCATTGTTTGGGTTGTAGGAGATGAAGTCATTCTTCGTTCGGAAGTTGAAGAACAAAAACTAAGAATGCAGTACGAAGGGCAAAAAGTTCAAGGCGATTTGTATTGTATCATACCAGAGCAAATGGCAATTCAAAAATTATTTCTACATCAAGCTAAAATTGACAGTATAGTTGTTGCCGAGAGTATGGTTGTTTCACAAGTTGATGCACGTTTGAACTATTTCTTAAGCGAAATTGGAAGTAGAGAAAAGATGGAAGAATACTTCAAAAAAACGACTGCTCAAATACGTGAAGAGTTGTACGAAATGACAAAACAACAAATGATTGTCCAACAAATGCAACAAAAACTCACCGCATCTGTAAAACTTACACCAAGCGAAGTACGAAAAGAGTTTGAAAAGCTTCCAAAAGATAGTATTCCAACCGTTCCCGAAACGGTAGAAATTCAAATCATAAAAATGGATCCTCCTGTAAGTCAAGATGAAATTGAACGAATAAAAAATACATTGCGTGATTTTACTACAAGAGTAAACGAAGGGAAAGCCGATTTTTCTATGTTAGCTCGTCTATATTCTGAAGACAATGCATCAGCGACCAAAGGAGGCGAACTTGGCTTTGCTGGAAGAGGAAAATTCGTTCCAGAATTTGCCGCAGCAGCTTTTGCGTTGCAAGAACCTGGTAAAGTTTCTCGTATTGTGCATACGGAATTTGGATATCATATCATACAATTGATTGAAAGACGAGACGAACGAATCAACTGCCGACACATTTTAATGAAACCTAAAATTTCATTGAACGATAGAATAAAAATCTCTGAAAAATTAGATTCTATCGTTTCTCAGATTCGTCATGGAAATTTGAGTTTTGAAGATGCAGCTATGCGTTTTTCATCGGACAACGATACACGAATGAATGGAGGTTTACTTCCTAACCCCAATACCGGTGCTTCTAAATTTGAATATCAGAATCTACCATCTGAGATTGCAAAAAAAGCCTATGACTTAAATGTTGGGGAAATATCTGAACCATTTATTATGATGGACGAAAAACTCGGCAGAGAAGTCTATTGTGTAATAAAGGTAAAATCAAAAGTAAAATCACATAAAGCAAACGTCAACGATGACTATCAAGAACTTAAAGGATATCTAGAAGCTCTTAGAGGAAATGAAGTTATCAACGAATGGGTTGCAAAAAAGATAAAAGAAACCTACATTTGGATTGACGAAAACTGGAAAAACTGCAAATTCCAATACGAAGGTTGGATAAAAGAAAAGTAACTCTTCTTTTATTTTTTAAGAGTTATTTTATTAATAAAATTCCCTTTTTTACCTGATTGCACAAGCAAAACAGAATCGCCAAGAACATTTGCCACTTTTTTGTTTACAACCTTGTGAGTGTGTCCGCCTATTATCAAATCTACGTATTTTGATTGAGAAGCCACTATCTCGTCCGAAATTGTTTCGTCAGCATACTCACTACCCAAATGAGAGAGCACAACTATAAAATCACAATGTTCTTTATTTTTCAAAAAATCTGCAATTTCATTTATTTTTTTGATTGGGTCTAGAAACTTAACCCCTTCATAATTTGCTTTCAAAACCAATCCTTTAGGTTCAATCCCTAAACCAATAATCCCCACTCTAGAGTTATTTCGTTCAAAAATAGCATAAGGTTTCACAATCCCTTCTAAAGCAGTTCCCGACACATCATAATTCGAACAAATCACCTTGAAAGTAGCACTCTTCAATCTTTCTGCCAAAGTATCCAACGAACAATCAAATTCGTGATTCCCAAGAGTAATAGCATCATAACCCATTTTACTATAAGCCTCTATTTCTACTCTTCCTCCAAAAAAATTGAAGTACGGTGTTCCCTGAAAAATATCTCCTGCATCAAGTAAAAGCAGTTCATTTTCTTTTCGTCGAACACTATCTATCAAAGCTATACGATTGACATAACCACCTACAGTATAATCAGCATCTATCTGACTATGAGTATCATTAGTACTCAAAATAACAACTTCATTTTGACGAATGCAAGCAACAAAAAAAAGTGCAACAAGCAATACAATACTATTTCTTATAAATGCGACCATCTAATTTGGAAC
>JAGCIZ010000181.1 GCA_017648235.1 Paludibacteraceae bacterium | reverse complement strand
GCGGAAAATATTGGAATGACCATTACCAATAAAGAGTTGTATGAATTCGTTTTGGGAAACAATATTCATCCAATGATTCAAGCAAGAAAAGTATTTTTTAATCAAGAAGGCACGTTTGATCCTCAAATTTTAGAACAATTTATTTCTCTTTTGGATGACCCAGAAGCAAATATGTCTGAAGACATTAAATCATATTGGTCTTTTTGGGAAAATGCTGTAAAAAACAACGCTTTGGAAGAAAAATATTCTGTGCTTTTGTCCAGAATAATGGTTGCAAACTCATTAGATGCTAAACAAAACATTGAGTACAATAAAAATATGGTTGATGTCTTGTATGCAATAGAGCCATATTCTGCAATCCCTGATTCTGCAATTCAAATTTCTGAAAAGGAAATTAAATCTTATTACAATAAGAATAAAAAACAATACAAAAAGGACTTAGCTACATGTAACATTGACTATGTGGTATATGATATTGCACCTCAAAAAAATGATTACGAAATGGTTGAGTCATGGATTTCAGGTTTGATTCCAGAATTTAAAACAACAACTGAAATTGCTTCATTTGTAAACTCAAACTCTGATAATCGTTATGATTATGCTGCAATGTCAGAAAAAGAGATCCCTGTGGAATTACGCTCATTTGCTTTTACAAATTCAAATGGAGAAATTTATGGTCCTTACTTTTCTAACAATAGTTATAAAATTGCAAAAATTATAGATAACACCATTTTGGCTCCTGATTCTGTAAAAGTTCGTCACATCTACGTTGCAGAAGAAAGTAAAAATCGCACTCAAATTTTAGCAGACAGTTTACTTCAAGCCTTGAAAAATGGTGCCGACTTCACCGCTTTGGCTAAAACTTTTTCAAGAATTCCACAAACTGCTGAAAATGGAGGAGAAATTGGTTGGGTTAAAGAATCTGATTTAGAAGAAGCTATTGCAAATAAAGTTTTCAACGCAAGGAAAGACGAGATTTTCTCAGAAGAAGCTGGCATGGGAATTCAGATTTTCCAAGTTACTGATTTAAGTACAAAAGTTAAAAAAGCAAAATTAGCTATTATTGAACGAGAAGTAATCGCTAGTTCACGCACTCAAGCAGAAATTTTTGCCGAAGCAAAACAATTTGCTGCAAACAATAAAAATATCGATTCTCTTCGCACAAATGCAGACAAACAAGGATTGAAATTTTTCCCTTCTTTCGCAGCAAACATCAATTCTTCAAAAATAGGAACAATAAAAAATTCACGACAAGTTGTTCGTTGGGCATTTGAGCAAGAAAATGGAGCTATTTCTGATGTTTTTGAATGCGATGATAAATTTATTGTAGCTACAGTGTACAATATCAATAAAGACGACTATAAATCACTTGCAGAAGTAAAAGATAACATTAGAGCAATTCTTTTAAAAGAGAAGAAAGCAGACTTTATTATAGAAAAATTAGGCACCAAAACAATGGACAATCTAATTGCAGAAGGTATGCAGGCTGATACATTAAAAAATATTACTTTCGAAATGCAAACACTTCCTAAGGTAGGTATGGAGCCAAAACTTTTTGCAGCTGCAACAGCAGAAAAAGGAGGAGTTGTAAAAGGAAATTCAGGAGTATTTATCTTCAAAAACTTAAGCAGTTTCGAACCAAATCCCAACCAAAGTGTTGCCGAAACAAAAATGATGATAAATAATCAAAATGCATATATGATTCCATACATGTCTATTGAAGCTTTGAAACAAAAAGCCGAAATAAAAGATAATAGATCTATCATATTTTAATGTAGAAAAGTTTAGAGCTTTTTTACTTGCAATGACAAATTAAATGTAGTAATTTTGCAAAGATTTTTTGAAGAACATTTTTTAAATAACTTATCAAAATGATTAAATTAGGTATTAATGGATTTGGCCGTATTGGCCGTATGGTGTTCCGCGCTGCAGTGGAAAACTTTGGTGATGACATTCAAGTTGTTGGTATCAACGACCTTTTGGATGCAGATTATTTAGCTTATATGTTGCGTTATGACTCTGTTCATGGTCAATTTACTGGTGACATTCAAGTTGAAGGCAACTACATGATTGTTAACGGAAACAAAATCCGTTTGACAGCTGAAATGGATCCTGCTAATTTGAAATGGGATGAAGTTGGTGCTGACGTAGTTGTTGAATCAACTGGTTTCTTCTTGACAGACGAAACAGCTCGCAAACACATCCAAGCTGGTGCTAAAAAAGTAATTATGTCTGCTCCTGCAAAAGACAAAACTCCTATGTTTGTTTATGGTGTTAATGATAACACTTATGCTGGACAAGATATCATTTCTAACGCTTCTTGTACAACTAACTGTTTGGCTCCAATTTCTAAAGTTTTGAATGACAAATTCGGTATCAAACGTGGTTTGATGACAACTGTTCATGCTGCAACTGCAACTCAAAAAACAGTTGACGGTCCTTCTAAAAAAGACTGGCGTGGTGGTCGTGGAATTTTGGAAAACATTATTCCTTCTTCAACAGGTGCTGCTAAAGCTGTAGGTGTTGTTCTTCCTGAATTGAACGGAAAATTGACTGGTATGTCAATGCGTGTTCCAACTTCTGACGTTTCTGTTGTTGACTTGACAGTAGAATTGAACAAAGAAGCTACTTATGCTGAAATTTGTGCAGCAATGAAAGAAGCTGCTGAAGGCGAAATGAAAGGTATTCTTGGTTACACAGAAGAAGCAGTAGTTTCTACAGACTTCCGTAACGATGCTCGTACTTCTATCTTCGACGCTAAAGCTGGTATTCAATTGGATCCAACATTCGTTAAAGTTGTTTCTTGGTACGACAACGAATGGGGTTATTCTAACAAAGTGTTGGAAATGGCTCGCGTTATTTCTAAATAAGAATTTATTCAGAATAATCTAATGGCAAGTTGTGACAGTAGTCACAACTTGTTTTTTTTTGGTAATTTTGCCAAATAAATCACTTTTAAAAATGAAAAAAACAATCTTCTTTACTCTTCTCGTTCTTTTTACAAGTTGTAAAGTAAAACAAACTGCTATTGCTCCAACAATTTCTACTCAACCTACCTCAATCAACTCTTTTTGTCAAGAAATACAAAAAAATGAACCTAGTTTTAATACAGTTGACATAAAAAAGATAACTATTAGAGCAAATATCAACAAACAAGAAAATTACCTTTCAGGAAGCATAAAAATCCAAGCCGATAGTTTCATATTCATATCTCTTCAGCCACTTCCTGGTTTCGAAATGTTTAGAATAGAGTTTTATCCTGAAAAATTTAGATTTTTTGATAAAATGAATCGAAAATACTTTGAAGCAACATATGAATACATTGAACGAACTACACAAATTCCTTTACAATACAATAACCTTGAAGATTTATTCTCTCGCAAACTTTTTGTTTTAGGAAGAAATCTTGAATCAATTAGTTTTAATTCAATATTTTCTCTCAACACACAAAATGGCCTTGTATTGGCTTCACAATCTGCCGATGGACGCATTCAGCAAGACATAAAAGTTTCTCCAGAATTATTGATTGAAAACATAAAAATGTCTCAATATCTAAAAGGAAACTCCTTGTCGGCAAACTATCTAGGAAATTTTTCTAACAAAAATCCTTTCCCAGAAAAAATCACCATATCAATGACTATTTTCAATAGTTTTTCTGCTGAAATAGAAATGGATTTTCAAAAACCTATTTTTGACAAATCATTAAATGAAAAACCTACTATACTCGATCGTTACACTCGAGTCCCTCTCAATGATTTGTTCAAAAAATAATATTTAATAGATAAGATTCTTTACATCTATTTTTTAACTTCATTACAAAACATTCTATATCCTTTTTTTTTACTAATATTGCAGTTGGTAAAAAAGGATTTTATTATCATGCTATTCAATTGAGAAACAAATGATTAATAAAACTCTTTTTAAAATACTCTAAGAAAAGATTTTTTTAATTTATACATCATAATGAAAGTAATGAAATTTGGCGGAACATCCGTAGGTTCCGCAAACGCACTTCTAAACGTAAAAAAAATTGTTGAATCCCAAAAAGAGGATGTTATTGTTGTAGTTTCTGCATTGAGTGGAATTACTGATGCTCTATACAATATTTCAAATCTTGCAGCAAAGGGAAACGAAACTTATAAAAATGAACTAGATAATATCCAATCTAGACATTTTGATATTATCAATCAAACAGTTTCTGCTGAGAAACAATCTCAAATTAAACAAAAAGTTACTTCTTTATTCGAAGAATTAAGCAATATATTCAAAGGAGTTTTCCTAATAAAAGATTGTCCTGACCGCATTAGCGATACTATTGTAAGCTATGGAGAACGCATTTCCTCTGAAATTATTAGTTACGTTATTGATAATGCGGAATGGAAAGATTCTACCGAATTCATTAAAACAAATCCACAATTCGGGAAACACGTTGTTGATTTTGATTCTACAAACAAATTAATCAAAGAATCATTTGCAAAAATCAATAAATGTACTATTTGTGGAGGATTTGTTTCTTCCGACGCAAAATCAGGTAATAAAACCAATTTAGGAAGAGGTGGGTCCGATTACACAGCTGCAATTTTAGCATCTGTTTTAGATGCCTCTTTGCTAGAAATATGGACAGATGTAGATGGTTTTATGACTGCTGATCCTAGAATTATCAACACGGCCTACGTCATTGATAAACTAAGTTTTGTTGAAGCGATGGAACTATGCAACTTTGGAGCAAAGGTTCTCTACCCTCCTACAATCTATCCTGTTTTCCATAAAAATATCCCAATTTGTATAAAGAATACGTTCCGTCCTGAATTAGCAGGAACATTTATTTCTCACGAGAAAACAGGAGAACCCTCAAAAGCAATCAAAGGAATTTCTTCCATAAACGATACTTCTCTTATCACAGTAAGAGGACTTGGAATGGTTGGTGTTATAGGCGTTAACTATCGAATTTTCAAATCTTTAGCAAAAAATGGCATCAGTGTCTTTTTAGTTTCTCAAGCAGCATCTGAAAATACAATTTCATTTGCAGTTAGAAATGCAGATGCTGATTTGGCTGTCACGGTATTATGTGATGAATTTGCTGACGAAATAAAACAAGGCGAAATCAATAAAATATCTGCTGAAAAAGATTTGGCTACTATAGCTATAGTAGGAGAAAATATGAAACGTACTCCGGGCATTGCAGGTAAACTTTTTGGTACGCTTGGTCGAAATGGAATCAACGTAATTGCTTGTGCTCAAGGCGCTTCTGAAACTAATATTTCGTTTGTTACCGACTTAAAGTCGTTGAGAAAAGCGTTGAATGTTATTCACGATTCGTTTTTCTTATCGGAATATCAAGAGTTGAATATTTTTCTTGCCGGAATTGGAACTGTTGGAGGAAGTTTATTGGAACAAATCAAGCAACAACAATTGCTTTTAATGCAGAAAAACAGACTCAAACTCAATGTTGTTGGAATTGCTGATTTCAAAAAAGCTATTTTCAAACG
>JAGCIZ010000180.1 GCA_017648235.1 Paludibacteraceae bacterium | reverse complement strand
GCAGTCGTTTGGGAAACTGAAAGTAAGTCTTATCATTTTGCAATTTGGAGGAAATATGATGCCAGTGATAAAATCTCAAAAGACAATTGATGACTACATGATGCGTTTGGAAAAACAGTTTGCACTTTTCCGCCGTGTAGTTCCAGAGGCAAAAATGCTTTTTATAGGTCCTTCGGATATGAGTAGGAAAGAGAATGGGGTTTATGTAACTTGGCGTTTTTTGCCAGAACTGAACGAGGCAATCAAACAAACTGCACTTAAAAATGGTGTTGCTTTTTGGAATATGTTTGAAACAATGGGTGGCGAAAATTCTATGGCACAGTGGGTTCGGCACAATCCTCCTTATGCGGTGGGCGATCATGTTCATTTTACAGCACAAGGAGCAAAGGAAATAGGAACCTTACTTTCAAAATCGCTTTTGACGTACTACGATTTTTATTGTTTGAGGAAAGATCTTCCGACGGATTTTGTCCACGAGTTTATTTTTGATGCTCAAAATAAGTAAGAAGAATGGAATTGTTGGCACTACTTAAAAATATATTTTCGTTTGACGATGCTCAGCCATTGCTCTTTACACAATTCTATTTTTGGGTGTTTTTTGCTTTTGTATTTGCTGTTTTTAGCTTGTTTCGGCAAAAAATATTACTTCGTAATACATTTCTTTTCTTTGTTAGTTTGTTTTTCTATTACAAAACAAGTGGACTTTTCACTCTGATTCTACTGTTTGTAACTATCTTTAATTTCTTTATAGGGAAACTTCTTTTTGGAGCAAAACAGAAACGATTTTTACTGATAGTAAGTATAGTGTTGAATCTTTTGGTACTTTGCTATTTTAAATATGCCTATTTTTTTATTGATGTTCTCAACGATATGTTTGGGACACATTTCAAGGTGTTTGATGTTTTTTCGCATATTGGCAATATCGCAACAAACTCCTCCCGATTCAGTGTTGATGCCATTTTGTTGCCTGTAGGTATTTCGTTTTATATTTTTCAGGCAATTAGTTATGTAATGGATATTTATCGAGAAAGGATAAAACCTGTGCGTAACTTTTTTGATTTTGCTTTCTATTTAACCTTTTTCCCTCAACTTGTTGCTGGTCCAATCGTGAGAGCAAGTGAATTTATTCCACAACTGCATCGACCTTATTTTTTAGGACGAAAGCAGTTTGGTTTTGCTGTGTTTTGGATTCTAAATGGTTTGGCAAAAAAAATCATTCTTAGTGATTTTATCGCAGTTAATTTTGTTGATAGAGTTTTCGAAAATCCTTTACTTTTTAGTGGATTTGAAAATTTAGTAGCACTCTTTGGTTATTCGCTACAGGTTTATGCTGATTTTTCTGGATATACTGACATTGCAATAGGAGTGGCAATGTTGATGGGATTTTATTTGCCTAAGAACTTTGATTCTCCTTACAAAGCAACCAATCCTGGTAATTTTTGGAAACGTTGGCATATTTCGCTCTCTAAGTGGTTACAAGATTATCTTTATATCCCGCTAGGCGGCAATCGTAATGCTACTTTTGGTACGTATTGTTGTATTTTTACTATTGCATTAATTGCTGTAATCCTTTCGGGAAGTCTGTGGGTAACGTTGATTGTTGCTACAATCTTACTTATTGTTGTTTTGGTTGCTATCTTCAACAAAGAAAAGCGGAAACCTATTCATACTAACCTCAATGCGTTGAATACGATGTTGCTTGGAGGACTTTGGCATGGAGCAAGTTGGAACTTTATGATTTGGGGAGGACTAAATGGTTTGGGTATTATTGTGTATAAATTTTGGAAAAATTGGAACGTTTATGTTCGAACATTGATGTTACTGTTTCTTTCTTTAATATTGGCAGAGTTGGTTTTAATATTTGAAAAACCTGTTTTCAACGTACTTTTTGTATGGAGTGCAGTTTTATTTTTTGGCGCGTTTCTACGCATGATTTACAAT
>JAGCIZ010000179.1 GCA_017648235.1 Paludibacteraceae bacterium | reverse complement strand
CGCTTTGATGCGTTGCTTGAAGTAGTTCATCGAAATATATTGCCATATATCTCTACAAAGGTCTATCATAATAACATTGATACGTTTCAAAGCATCAAAAAGTGCCGAAAGATTATCGTAGTTAGAAATTTGAGTTGTAAAGTTCTCGCGTTGCAAACCAAGTTTTTGACTCAAAAACTCATTACTAAAAGCAAACCAATCAATAGAAGGAAATGCCACATTATGAGCATTGAAATTTCCTGTTGCTCCACCAAATTTTGCCGAGAAAGGAATTTGTTTCAACAACTTAAGTTGCTCATTCAAACGATAAACAAATACGTTCAATTCCTTACCCAAACGAGTTGGAGATGCGGGCTGACCGTGAGTTTTTGCCAACATTGGAATATTTTTCCAATCCTCTACCATTTGCTCAAGTTTTTCAATAACTTGATTCAAATCAGGCAAATAAATCTTATCCAAAGCTTCCTTTATCGACAACGGGATCGATGTGTTATTGATATCCTGAGATGTCAATCCAAAATGAATAAACTCCTGCTCTTGCTTAACTCCGAGTGCTTCAAATTTTTCTTTCAAGAAATATTCTACTGCTTTAACATCGTGATTAGTAACCGACTCAATGTCTTTTACTCTTTGTGCATCGGCTACTGAAAAAGTTTGATATATTTCACGAAATTTCGAAAACAAATCAGTTTTTACATTTTGTAGTTGAGGTAAAGGCAATTCGCACAAAGCAATAAAATATTCAACCTCTACCATCACTCGGTAACGAATGAGCGCATACTCCGAAAAATAATCTGCATAAGGTTGAGTTTTCGAAGCATAACGACCATCGATTGGTGAAATTGCTGTCAATGACATAATTCTTTTTCTCCCTATTTTTATTTCTTAATGTCGTTTTCTTTGATCAAATATTCAGCAATTTGAACTGCGTTAAGCGCTGCTCCTTTCTTAATTTGATCTCCAACACACCAGAACGAAATTCCATTTGCATTGGTCAAATCCTTACGAATACGTCCCACATAAACAGAATCCTTTCCTGAAAGGAATAACGGCATTGGATATTGTTTTTCTTGAGGATTGTCTTGCAATACAACGCCATCTGCCGCAGCAAATGCCTCACGAACTTCTTCTAGCGACAATTCTCTTTCTGTTTCGCACCAAATTGCTTCCGAGTGAGCACGAAGCGCAGGGACACGAACACATGTTGCACTCACCTTTACGTCCGAATGCATAATCTTGCGTGTTTCATTGAACATTTTCATTTCCTCTTTTGTATAACCATTTTCAGTAAATACATCAATGTGAGGAATTACATTATATGCCAATTGATATGCAAACTTTTCAACTGTTGGTTCTTCGCCACGTACTGTTTGTGCATATTGTTCTTTCAACTCATCCATTGCAGCTGCACCTGCTCCACTTGCTGCTTGATATGTAGCAACATGAACCGTTTTGATGTGAGAAAGATTTTCAATTGCTTTCAATGCCACAACCATTTGAATGGTAGTACAGTTTGGATTTGCAATTACGTTGCGAGGACGATTTTTTGCATCAATCGCATTAACTTCTGGCACAACCAATGGCACATCTTCATCCATTCGGAAAGCTGAAGAGTTATCAATCATCACTGCACCGTATTTAGTGATAGTTTCAAGATACTCTTTTGATGTTCCCGCACCTGCCGAAGTAAACACGATATCTATATCTTTGAAATCATCGTTCTTTTTCAACTCTTTCACAACAAGGTCCTTGCCTTTGAAGTTATATACCTTTCCAGCGCTTCTTGACGAGCCAAACAAAACTAACTCATCCATTGGAAAATCTCGTTCGGCCAACACACGTAAAAACTCTTGACCAACAGCACCACTTGCTCCTACAATTGCTACTTTCATAAATTAAATTTTTTCAGTTTTTAATCTTTTTTCTACTTTTGAAAATCATTGCAAAAGTACAAGATTAAACCCTTAAAAAAAAGAACTATGCGTAATTTTTGCCTAACTTTTATTTTACTTTTTCCCATTTTTGTTGAGGCTCAAATTCAGCCAAATGTGATTGATGATTTTTCGGATGGAGACTTTACCGAAAATCCCACTTGGAGTGGTACAACATCACTTTTTACAGTAAACGCGGAAAAACAATTGGTAGTGAATGAATATGTAGACGGAATCGCCTATTTAAGTACTTTTTCTCGAATTGCCGTAAATGCAACGTGGCAAATAGACCTAGGAACAGATTCAACCACATCAGCCTCCAACCTTGTAAAATTTTATTTGATTTCTGACAATCAAGATTTAACAGGAGAGTTGAATGGTTATTATATTGTCTTCGGTAATACAAAAGACGAAATTGCTCTCTATAAACAACAAGGAAAAAATACAGAAAAAATTATAGACGGAAGAGATGGTATTTCTGAAGAAGCTACTATTTCAATTAAGATAACCAACGACGATAAAGGAAACTTTACGCTTTATTCTAAACTTGTAGGAGAAACAGATTACTTCGAAGAAGGAACAATCTTCGATGAATCTTTTATCTCAAAAAGCAACTATGCTGGAATCTCCATAAAATACTCCAAAACCTACGCTAGCAAATACCTATTCGACAATATATCTTTCTCTGGAGAAAAAATAGAAGATTTGATAGCACCAACGATTCTTTCGGTTGATGTGATAAATAAAAAGCAAATAAGCATCGCTTTTTCTGAACAAGTAAGTGTCAATCCTTCTTTGACAGAAGGCATTGAAACAATGACCCTAAACAACGCAAAAAACACTCTTTTGATTGAACTTCAGAAAGAAATAAACGAAGGAGAATACAAAGAAATCATTCTGCCTATTATAAAAGATTTGGAAGAAAATGAATTAAAACAACAAACAATAAACGTTTACGTTCCGAAAACAAACGACATAGTCATTAATGAAATAATGGCAGATCCAACTCCACATGTAGCCCTTCCAGAAGCAAAATACATTGAATTGTATAACCGAACAAACTATCCTATTCCTTTAAAAGGATTTCAACTAAACATTGGAACAAAAAATTATACAATAGAAAATGGCATAATCAATCCAAAATCCTATTTGCTTATTTGCACAGAAAAGGATGCTACTCTTTTTGAAGAGTTCAATCCAAAAATCTTAGCTTCAAATATAAGTTCACTCACTATCTCAGGAACAACCGTTTCTCTTACCTCAAACTTAGGTACCACAATTGACTGCTTGGAATACAGTGATAGTTGGTACGGAAACGACGAGTTCAAAAAAGATGGAGGATGGTCACTGGAAAGAATTGACGTTGATAACTTTTATGCGAGCAAAAACAACTGGAAAGCATCCAACGACAAACGAGGTGGGACTCCTTGTCAGAAAAACTCCATTGCAGGAGAAAATCTAGACACAATTCTTCCCGTAATTAACAATTATTATCTTGAAGACGAATCAAGCATTGTTGTAACTTTCTCAAAATCAATGCAACTATCGGATTTAACAAACATTGAGAATTACTCCATATCGTCGGGAATAGAAATCAAATCGGCAAATATTCTTTCGGCAATGAATAATGGCGTTTTGATTGAGCTAGAAGAAGGCATTTCTTCCGACATTATCGACACTCTAATCATTAAGGGCATTAAAGATATTTCAGGTTTGACATCAGCTAATCGAAAATTACCTATTAGTCTACCGCAAACACCAACAACATTCAGCGATATCATTATCAATGAAATTTTATTTAATCCCATTGGAGATGGTGCTGATTTTATAGAACTTTTCAATCCTACAGAACAAGTATGGAACTTGTCTGAAGTTTTTATTACAAACAGAAAAGGAGAAGATTTACAAAAACGCATCGCCATTACGGAGAAAAACGAGTTGTTCTTCCCAAATGAATATATTGTTCTTACAAAAGACCCTGAAAATATAAAATCAAGTTACTCTTGTTCTTCAGATGCTCGCTTCTACACTATCAGTTTACCATCTTTGCCAGATGCTGAAGGAAATATTATATTAGTAGCAAAAGATGAAACAATTTTTGATGAATTTGATTATACCGAAAAAATGCATCACGCCTTCGTAAGTAACAAAGAAGGAGTCTCGCTTGAACGTATAAATCCTTCTCTTCCAACCCAATCTGCTGACAGTTGGCAATCTGCAGCTTCGGTTGTCGGCTATGCAACGCCAGGATATCAAAATTCTCAATACTACGACAACAAACCTGTAGAAACAAAAAAACTTTTTGAGTTAGAAAGAAAATCATTCTCACCCGACAACGATGGCTATAACGATTTATTATTAATTAACTACCAAATGGAAGAAGACGGTTTCTCCGCTTCTATTTCCATCTATAGTGCAGATGGAATTCTTGTTAGAAAACTATATAACAACCAACTACTTCCCACTCAAGGCACTCTATTTTGGGATGGCACAAACGATTCTGGAGCAGTTTCACAAATAGGAGTATACGTTGCATATATTGAATATCTGCACCCAAAAGGCAAAAAAGGGAAACAAAAACTAGTTTTCTCGCTCACTTCAAAATAAGTAAAATTGACCTCGAAAAAAATGAAAAAAAGGACATTTCTTCTACTGATTTTCTGCATTTGTTCAATAAAAATCTTTGCACAAATCGACCATAAAAAAATGTTCGAAGCTTATCTAATTGGAGAATTAAACGTATGGGGGGAAGTTCTCAAAGAAAAGCAAAAAGATATAAATAATCTCAACAATCAGGAACTCGCTTTTGTTATTAACTATCAATATGGATACATTCCTTGGTGCCTGGAAACAAAAAAAACAGAACAAGCAAAACAGTTTCTTGGGTATTTTGAATCAAACCTATCGCTTTGGGAACAAAAAGGTGGAGACCGTGCCACAATTTTTGCTTATCGCTCTGGAGCAAGTGCTTTTCGCTATAAACTTTCGTCGGCTATTTCTCATGCCATTTCAAGTATTAAATTCGTAAACAAAGCTTTTGAAACAGACAAAGAAAACCCAATTGTTTTAAGTTTGAAAGGGAATATTGATTTTTATAAACCTGCAATATTTGGCGGTTCCAAGAAAGAAGCAATGAATTATTTTATCCAATCATTAGAAGCTTTTGAGCGAATAAATTGGGCAGAAAACAACTGGAATTACGTTGCTACAAAACTCTGCCTAGCTCAAACCTACGAAAAAACAAATCAAATAGAAAAAGCCATAAAACTCGCCGAAGAAATGCTATCGGCATATCCCAATTTCTTGTATCTAAAAAACGAATACTATCCCTTTTTACTACAGAAAAAATAGACTTACTTGTACAATAAAAAAATGCAAGGCACCTTCCCTATTTCCGGAAGCTGCTTTTTCCATTCATGAAGATATCTAGTACATATCCACTCGCTAGAAGTAGTGATATTAGCAGCTATGCATAGTCGTAACTGAGACGAACAATTTTCAATCAAATCTCGCAAAGTTTTATCGTTACGATATGGTGTTTCTATAAATATCTGAGTTTGATTTTCAGAAAAAATTCTTTTCTCAAATTGCTTAATTTTTTTCATTCGAAGACTTGCATCAATAGGCAAATAACCTTCAAAAGCAAAAGACTGACCGTTAAAACCCGACGCCATAAGCGAAAGAACAATTGACGAAGGGCCAATCAAAGGTACTACCTTGATTCCTTTTCGATGCGCCAAATCTACCAATTTTGCTCCTGGGTCTGCAATAGCAGGACAACCTGCTTCTGACACAACGCCAACATCAAAACCCTTAAGCAACGGTTCTAGCATTTGTGGAATTTCACCATCTCCAGTATGCTCGTTCAAAAGAGTAAACGTCAGTTCATCAATATTGATTGCTTTGTTTGATTTTTTCAAGAAACGACGAACTGTTCTTACATCTTCAACCACATAATGTTTGATTGATAAGATAAGTTCATTATTAAACGCAGGAATTGATTTCTCAATTTCAGTATCACCCAATAAACTAGGAATTAAATAAAGAGTTCCTTTCATTTTTTCTTATTTTTTCCAGGCAGAAATTTCTATATTGCGAATCTCTAGTTCTAACTGTTTCAACTCTTTTTGGAGTTGTATTATCCTTCTTTCGTTTTTCAAAATAGCTCTTTCTAGCAGCAACTTGTCCTCTTCTTTTGTAATAAAATTGTAAGAGTCACGCATCTGGTCAAGAGAAGTTTCTAGAGATAATTTTTCCTGTTTTTTTTGCTGAAAAACCTTGTATTTTTCACGTGCAACTTCCGACTCAAAATCATCAATCAACGTATATGAAATTACATCATTGATATAAAAAAGAGTTTCCTTAGAACTCTGTTGCTTTTTTACCTCTGACTGATTTTGACTCGTTTTCTTTGCCCTGTTATACTTTCTTAGTTGAGCATACAAGGCCAATTCTTCGCTATCAAGATTTTTCCAAAAAGATTTTTCTTCCGAAAAAACAAATTTATAAATCACAACCGAATCAGAACTTTGGTACCGATCTGTAGCAAACCAACCAATCTTGTTATATTCATCAATTGCCATCATATAATCGTTGAACGGAGAATTGAATGGCATTCCCACATTTTTTGCAGACAAATAATCGTTTGTCATAGAACTGAATCGTGTCACATAAATATCATATCCCCCAATACCTTCTTTGGAATCCGAAGCAAAATAAAGTGTAAGTCCATCAGACATTAGGAAAGGAAAATTCTTATTTGATTCTGCACATATATTTTTTGAAATAATACTTGGAGATGACCATCCTTCAGTGAGTTTATAAGAACTCACCAACTCATATTTTTCTCCCTTTCTTTCTGAGTAAATAGTTTTGTCTTTGCGTTCAGAAACGTATTGTACTGCATCAGAATCCAAAGTTCTCCTCTTCAATTCCCCCGCTTCCGCTGGCAGGTTATAATTCTCTAGAAAAAGGTCCTTCTTCACTCTTACACTATCTATTATAACCACCTTTTCCACTCTACTCATCAATTCATTTGCAGCGTTACATTGAGCAATCTTTTCTTCGTAATTGACCAATTCTTCCTGACTATTTTGATTGCTTTGCAGACGAGAATAGAAATTTGCTGCCTCAGAAAAATTATATTTCGAAAAATGATAATCGACAAGAAACAAATCTGCTTTCTGAAAACCATATTCGGAAGCTTTATTGAAATAGAACAAGTAGTTGCTATCGTTTAGTTCCATCAAGCACTTTGCATAACAATAGTTTAATAAAGCATCTTTAGACTTTTTCTTCAAAAGCGATTTATAAATCGTAGCTGATTTTTCGAACTCACCATTGTTATAATAAAACTCAGCATCCGACTTCTTTTGAGCATAAAAGCAAGAACAAAAAATCAAAATCAAACTAAGAATTACTGCTCGTTTCATCTTTATATCGAGAGAGGAATATCATCTTTTAAGAAAGGAAAAAACCGCACTACATGAGATGCGGTTTCTTCTATTATGGAAAATTTCAAAAAGTTTCTTATTGCAATCTAAATAGGATTGGAAGTGTAAAACGTACGTTCACTGCTTTTCCACGTTGTTTACCAGGAGTCCACTTAGGCATACTCTTAATCACACGAATAGCCTCTCTATCCAAACTTGGATCCACTCCACGAACAACCGCAATATCTTTTATGGTACCATCTTTCCAAACCGTAAACTGACAAACAACACGTCCTTGTATATTGTTTTCGGCAGCAATAGTAGGATATTTCATTTCACTTGAAATGTACTCAAACAAAGCTTTTGTTCCACCAGGGAATTCTGGGTTCTTTTCTACAACTTGGAACACCACATTATCATCTTCTTCCTCCTCTTCTTCTATTTGAACAGGAGCTGCGATAACTTCTTGAACTGTTTTATCATCATCCTCAGTAGTAAACTCAACAGTTTCTGTCTCCTTATCGTCATCTACAATCTCAATTTCTTCAATTACTTCTGGTGCTGGAGGAGGAGGTGGTGGAGGCGTTTGATCCTCTTGAACTGTTTGTTCAATTTCTTCCTCAAACTCCAATTCTTCATTTACTTGTTCTACCTCATACTTTGTTACTTCGTGGTCTGTCCATTCAAACGCCACAAACAAAATGGCCAAGGCAACAACAAAACCCATCAAAATATAGGTTAACTTTTGCCCTTCCAAATCGGCTTTAGGTGATTTTTTTATATCCATTATCTTATTCTATTTTTTTAGAAAAAATTTTCAGTCGCAAATATAGTATTTTTTTTATGTTTTCTAATTTTTTGAATGTTTATTTTTTCTTTCAAGCATTCTAACTTATTATTTTCTTCACCAAAGCAAGAAATCTTTCATCAGAAAGGTTACATTCTCGCTCTTTGAAATTAGCGAAATCCTCAAAATAATCACTATATATATCATCCATCAAATCACGCTCAACGTCACAATCCTTTACCATTCTTTCCGTAGCTAAATGTCTGTAATACTGAATGGAGCGCAAACGATTTTCCCAATCCTTTGGACGATGCATATCGATTTGATGCTCACTTTTTATCATCAAATAAAACGTTTCGTAGAATTCCTCCAACGAATCAAAAAAATTAAAAAGTTGATTTTTTATCTCTTTATTTAGGTTCTTTATGCGTTGTTCTGCTGTTGTCATTTTTCTATCATTTTATTTCTTCAAGTTCTTCACCAAGCAATTCCCATTCGTAAAGTTTCTGTTCCAAAAGATGTTTTTTTCTTTGATAATCATCATAAAGCGATGAGTCCGACGAAAAATCTGATTGTTGCAACTTTTGTTCCAAATCCGCTATTTCACTCTCTATCTGAGATATTTGCTTCTCGGTTTCTTCTATCTGCTTCTCTATCTTTCTTATCTTCTTATTCAACTCCTTTCGAGCTTCATAGTCAATTTTGTTTACAGAAGTTGTATTTTCCTTTACGACCGAAGGAGAAGGATTTTTTCTTTCTAATTCCTGTAAAGAGGTTATCTTTTTTGTTGCCAAAAAGTCATAAATCCCTCCCAAATGTTCTCGAACTTTTTTGTTGCCAAATTCATAAACTTTATCCACCAATCCATCAAGAAATTCACGATCGTGGCTCACAACAATCACAGTGCCATCAAACGCTTTTATAGCTTCTTTTAGTACATCTTTACTACGCATATCAAGGTGATTTGTCGGCTCATCGAGCACAAGGAAATTCATTGGCGAAAGCAACAAACGAATCATCGCCAAACGGCTTCTTTCGCCTCCTGAGAGCACTTTAACTTTTTTGTCTGAAGCTTCTCCTCCAAACATAAATGCACCAAGAATATCCCTAATTTTTAGACGAATATCCCCTACCGCAACATCATCAATTGTTTGAAAGACTGTTTTATTTTCATCCAATAAACTTGCCTGATTTTGAGCAAAATAACCAATTTTTACATTATGCCCAAGTTTCAACTCCCCTGAAAATTCCACCTGCTGCATGATGCATTTCACAAGAGTTGTTTTTCCTTCTCCATTTTTTCCAACAAAAGCTACCTTATCGCCACGATGGATAGTAAAATTAATATCGTCAAGTATCAATTTATCTCCATAAGATTTACTCAAGCGTTCCACTATGAGGGGAAAACTTCCGGAACGAGGAGCTGGTGGAAAATTCAAGCGCAATTGAGAATTATCCTCCATATCAACTTCAATGCGTTCGAGTTTCTCAAGTTGTTTTATGCGACTCTGCACTTGTACCGATTTAGTAGCTTTGTAACGAAAACGTTCTATAAAATCTTCAGTATCTGCAATAAGTTTTTGCTGATTTTCATAAGCTCGAATTTGTTGTTCGCGCCGCTCCTTACGAAGCTGCACGTACTTAGAATAATTTACCGAATAATCGTAAATCTTCCCGAGAGAGATTTCTATTGTCCTATTGGTTACAGCATCAATAAAAGCACGGTCGTGACTTACCAAAACAACCGCACCCGAATGCTGAATCAAGAAGTTCTCCAACCACTGAATAGATTCAATGTCAAGATGATTTGTTGGCTCGTCGAGCAAAAGAACGTCAGGCTTACGAAGCAAGATTTTTGCTAACTCAATACGCATTCTCCAACCTCCACTAAATTCCGAACATTTGCGTTCAAAATCGGAACGCATAAAACCCAATCCGAGCAAAATTTTCTCTATTTCCGCCTGAAAGTTATTTCCTCCCAAAATTTGGAGATGTTCATTGGCATGAGTAAGTTTCTCTATCAACTCGGTATATTCAGCAGATTCATAATCAGTGCGCGAAGCAATTTCTTCAGTGAGGTTGTTTATGTATTGCTCCGTTTTTTTAATTTCATCAAAAGCCTTTTCTGTTTCTTGAACAACAGTTGCATCGCAACTATGAATCATAGTTTGAGGCAAATACCCAATTGTTAAATCTTTTGGAATTGATATTCGTCCACTTGTAGGATTTTGCAACCCTGCAAATATTTTAAGCATCGTTGTTTTTCCTGCTCCATTTTTTCCCACAAGAGCAATTTTATCCTTAGGATTGACCAAAAAAGAAACTGAATCAAAAAGAGGTGTTGCTCCAAACTCTACCGTCAACTGTTCAACAGAAATCATATACTTCTTTGATTTAAATAAAATGGGTTGCAAAAGTACAAATTAATAAAAACTCAAAAAGACTTTTTCGTAATTAAAAAACCTCTTCTGGATAAGTTACATCCACTAAAAAAAGTCCCTTTGCTGGAGCAGACGTTCCTGCCGCTCCACGATTTTTCGATTCTATAATCTTACAAAAATCTTCTTCCGAAATTCGTCCTCTGCCAACAGCAACCAACGTTCCAACTATCGCACGAACCATATTTCTTAAAAAACGATTTGCTTCAATAGTAAAAACCCAAACCTCACCGCGTTTTTCCCAATAAGCTTGCATTATAGTGCAATCTCGTGTAAGAGCATCTGTATGAACTTTACAAAAACTTGTAAAATCTGTATAATCAAAAAGTCGCTTTGAAGCGTTTTCCATCTTCTCAAAATCAAGCTCTCCAAAACGAGCCGAATAGTTTTCTAGAAAAGGATTTTTTACACAACTTATGTGATACTCGTATTTTCGTGAAAGTGCAGAAAATCGGGCATGAGAATCTTCGGCAACTTGCTTCAGAGAAAAAACCGAAATATCCTTCGGCAACAAACTATTCCAACGCAGAACAAAATTTTCTGTATCCTCAATCTTGTTTTTGCAATCGAAATGCGCTACCATTTTTTTTGCATGAACTCCTGTATCAGTACGTCCCGCTGCAACTATTTTCACTTCTTGTTGCAACAAGATTTTGAGTCCTCGCTCCATTTCTTCTTGCACAGAATTCGAATTGGGCTGAATTTGCCAGCCATGGAAATTTGTTCCGTCATATGCCAATGTCACAAAATACCGCATCTATTTTACTCTCTTTTTTCTAAAAAATAAGAATCTGTTTTATTTTTTCGCTTACTGCATCCAGTTGGCTATTGCGTACCAAAAGAGTTATTGTATTTTCATCGAATCCAAATTCTTGACCCGAAACATCCAAATCCTGTTCCTTTACCACCCTCATTATATCATTAAGTTGATGGTACTTAAATTTTACCGAAATGGAAGTTTTTACTATTTCTTCTTCTATTTCTGCATTTGTAATCGCTGCTGCTGAGGCTTCTTTGTAAGCATTTATCAACCCGCTTGTTCCTAGAAGAATTCCTCCAAAATAACGCACCACAATCACAAGAATGTTTGTCAACTG
>JAGCIZ010000178.1 GCA_017648235.1 Paludibacteraceae bacterium | reverse complement strand
TTGGATTCTATTGATTTGTTGGTTGGGAAGGAAAATTCATTAGTGGTTCTTACTGCCAATCAGTCGGGCGATTTTTCATTAGAAACAATGAAAAACAATAGAATTAATTGCGGTAAATTCAACGCTTCACGTGCAATGGCTTTGCTTAATAACTATTTGATGTTGCTCAATGGACAAGGGAATTGGGTTGAAGGATATTTTTCGAAAAATATTTATTTGAATAGAAGATTGGCTGAAAAAAAAGGACTTGATTTTAAGAAAATACAATATCAAGCAGAGCAATTTATGATGGAGTTTCAAGGAGTTCAATCGGTTTATACGACTGAAAATCTAGCTTATACCAGTGGAACTGATTATGATCTTACTCAAAAAATAAAGAATTCGGTTAATTACAAACGTTCAGGGACAATTATTTTTACCTTACTCCCAAGTTGGGTAGAGGTAGATGGAAATGATAACGTAATTAGTCTTTCTGAGCGAACGTATCAGCAGACGTTTACGGTGTTTTATGGTTTTGATATAAAACCGCAAAAAATTACGCAGCAAATACAATTTGTAGATATTGCTCCCACTTTGTGTGGTTTGCTTTCTATTCCGTTGCCAAATGCGTGCGTAGGGAGAATACTTTCGTTAGAGAGGAAGTAAAAACCTACATGTTAATAATTATGGGATGGATGTAAAAAGTCCTTTAATTTTTCTTTATCATGAAAATCAAAGGAATCAAAACCGCTAAAGTTGATTTCAATACCGTTTTCTATAAAATCAACTCGGTAAAATGGGAGAAATTGTGAATTATGAAGCATTCTTTTTTCATCGTCATTCATTTTCTCAAGATAAAAGAAATTATCTACTGACGGGATTTTTACCTGCTGCAGAAAAAGTGGTTGCCAAGTTTGGGAAAAGAACTGCAATTTTGAGTCACAAAATTCATCGCAGATAGTTGAAATAACTCCGATGATAGTATCATTTTCTTTTCTAAGAAGTTTTATCTGCAAAGAGCTGATGTTTGTAGTTTTGATTTGCAAAAGGTTTGTTTCCGTATTTATTGAGTCAATGCAAGTTTCTCCTCTATAGCGGTTCTCAATGGAAGAATCAAAAAGATATGCATCGATTAATTCGGCTTTTTGTTCTGCTTTTAACTGAACTAACAAACTATCTGGCATTGAAAGAAATGCGTCAATAATGTTTACAGCAAAAGCATTAAAGCTGAATAACGATATTGCAAATAATAGGTATAGTTTTTTCATTTCACTTCTTCTTTTTGCTCTTGATTTTTCTTTTCTTCTTTTTCTTTTTTTTGTGCTGCACGTTTTTCTTTTCGGATGGCTCTTTCTTCTTTGCTTTTTCGGATGTCTTCTTTCCATTCAGCGACCAAATCCTTCAGAGAACTAAAATTTTCTCGGTAAACCAAACCAACACCTTGAGTAGTGAGCGCTGTTTTGAACTCCTTATAGTCGTTGGTATGGTTGTAGGCTTTTGCCCTGAGTTTTCCTCTTCTCGTAAGTTTATATTCTACATCAACGTCTCCTATGAATTTTGATGCCGAGAAATTATCATCTCTATAACCTAAATTACCGTTTATGAATAATTTATTATTTGGAGAATATAAGAAGGCAAATTCATATTCATTGCTACGAGTTTCTCCTTCTCCAGATGTTCTGAAGTTCACGCCAAAGTCCCATTTGTCGAGCAGCTGGGAGGCCCAACTATTGAGTTGAGAAGATAGCGTTGAAGATGCCAAAGCCAACAATTCGTTTTGCGAATTTGTTTTCAAGTATTCTGGTGTATAAAATTTATTGAAAGCAAGCAGATAGACTATTTGTCTATTCATCATTTCTTCTGTATTAATAGTTGATTTTAGCGACCTATTAAGTTCATCGTCGGAGTTTGGAAGCGTGATGTCAAACTTTATATTTGGATGCATCAAGTTGCCCGTAAGATTTACTAAACAAAGAACCGGAACACTATTACGATTTGATGTAGAAAGGATCGATTCTCCAAACAAATCTACCAAGGAGGCCGAAAGTTGATAACCAGCATTGATATTTACTTCAGCATCGTACGGAACTCCTGACCAGTACAAAGAACTACCTTGCTGAATAGAAAATTGTTTGCGTAATGCATTTTGAAATGTGAATGTATATTCTCCTCTATCTAGAACGTAGTTTCCATAAATTTTCAAATCGCTTGTGTTGACGTTGAAATCAACTTTTAAGTCTCCTTCTCCAACAGCTTTGAGCATATCGCCAGCAGATGGATCTATAATTAGGCATACTTCTGCATCTTGATTAACATTTACCATTAAAGAAAGTTGAATGTTGCTTCCATTGCTCAATGAGGTTGGTGTGATTAGTTTGGGAACTTCTATTGTAGAACTATCAATAGGTTGAACAAAAGATACAAAAGAATTGTCCATTGCAGTGG
>JAGCIZ010000177.1 GCA_017648235.1 Paludibacteraceae bacterium | reverse complement strand
AATCTACTATGTCAAGTAAAAAAGATTCTTTTGTCAACAATAGATTCTCGTGTTGAGAATGTATGTCTATAAGTTGAGACGTAAGTTCTTTAAGTACGTTTAGCGTGGTGGGGGTGTCGTTGATGAAGGCACGTGACTTGCCATTTTCTTGAACTTCTCGTCGAACTATGATTTCTTCTTCAAAATCCAAATCATTCTCTTCAAAGAAAGATTCCAAATCATAACCATTTATCTTAAAAGTAGCCTCTACAATGCATTTTTGTTTGCCATCTTGAATGGTTTTTGAATCGGCTCTTTGTCCTAAAACTAATGCTAAAGCTCCCATAATTATTGATTTACCAGAACCCGTTTCTCCAGTAAGAACAGAGAAACCGTTTGAGAAATCAATGCTCAAATGCTCAATTAGTGCATAATTTTTTATTTCAAGATGTTTTAGCATACGTTTTCTAATCTTTTATTGTTTCGTATCGATGGGTTAGTGTTGGATTTATGTCGGTAAGTAATTCGTAAATTGTTTCTTTTTCTTTTGAAGTTCCTTTTTTTGAGAAAATATTAATTATTTCATCGTTTTTGGCATCAAGAAATGAAATGGTAGCAATGGCTGATGGCTGCATGTTGTTAATTTCTTTCAAAACAGGTAATAGCGATGCAATTTTTGCTCTTGCATTTTCAATATTTGCAGTCATTTCGTCCAATCCTAAACGATGATAAGAGTAAAACATTTCTCTAAAACTGCGAAAACGTTCGTCCATAAGATTATTAATCAGTGAGTAACGATTTCTTGTGCTTTCAAAAGCTTTCCAACCACTTGCTTCTATGTCCGAACGGCTTTGCATTAAATTGACTATATTTTCCGCTTTTTGGAAATAAGGAGTTCCTCCTAATTTGCTAAAGGAATCAGCATCATAGCCGATAATAATATATGCATAGTAGGCTAAAACTGCAGTTAAATTTGATTCGTATGTATTTTCATTGATTTCAATAGGATCAAATTCCATGTAAGAGAAGTTAAAACTTTCATCCTTGAAATTAAAAATTGGAGAGTAGTAAGAGGAGTTGTAAACTGGTCGGCGAGCTTGTACTTGGATGTCCGCAGTAAAAGCATTGTCGACATAAGTTTTTACTGTAATCAAAATGTTACAATCAATCCGTTCTTCTTCTGTATAGACGTAATTTGTCCAATGGCGATTGTTCATAAACTCATTCAAAGCTGTTTGCAGAGTTTCAAAAATCTGTTTGTTTGAGGTTTGTACTTGTGAGGAATTGATTTGTAATTGACAATTCAATTCTTGAGCAAATGAGTTTATTCCTGTGAAAAACAATATTAGAAGAATGAACTTTTTCATTTTTGTTGTAAGCTAACTATTTCGTCAACAATGTCTTGAGCAACTTCAGTTTTTGTTTTTAGCGTAAAGTTTTTGATTTCTCCATTTTTATGAATAATGTTGATTTTGTTTGTGTCAACACCGAAACAGGTGTTCTCTTCTCTCATTGAGTTTAGAACTATAAAATCAAAGTTCTTACGTTTAAGTTTTTGTTGTGCATTATTTTCCTCGTCGTTTGTTTCCAACGCAAAACCTACCAAGAATTGTTTTTCGTTTTTTGATTTTCCCAAATTTTCGGCAATATCTGGAGTTTGTTGCAACTCAAGAGTCATTTCTCCTTTTTTCTTGATTTTCTCATTTTCAAAAATTTTTGGAGAAAAATCAGCAACTGCAGCGCTTAGAATAGCTCCGTCACATTCAGCAAAGATTTTGCATGACACTTCATTCATTTCTTTTGCCGATTCAATATCAATTCTTTGGATATTTGGATTTTGTATTTTTAGAGAGACAGGACCTGTAACTAAAATAACTTTGGCTCCTGCTTCTGCACATTTCTCAGCTATAGCAAATCCCATTTTCCCGGAAGAATAATTTCCGATGAAACGTACAGGATCTATTTTTTCGTACGTTGGACCTGCAGTAATGAGAATTTTTTTTCCTTTTAGTGGTTGTTTATTTAATGTATTTTCAAGAAATTCAACAATTTTTGATGGTTCTTCCATTCTTCCTTTTCCATCTAATCCACTAGCCAATTCTCCGGATGTTGGCTCTATAATGTGACAATTATTTTTACGGAGAAGTCCCAAATTGTGTTGTGTCGCTGAGTGCTTGAACATATCTAAATCCATTGCAGGAGCAACAAAAATAGGACATTTTGCAGATAAATACGTTGTTAGAAGCAAATTGTCAGCAACACCATTTGCCATTTTTGCCAATGTATTGGCTGTGGCAGGAGCTATAAGAAATGCATCTGCCCAAAGTCCTAAACTTACGTGACTATTCCAAGCTCCATTTGTTGGATCGAAAAAGTCAACACAAACAGGATTTTTTGACAAAGTAGCTAATGTTAGAGGAGTGATAAATTCTTTTGCTTTTTCTGTCATCAGAACTTTAACCTCTGCTCCTTTTTTGACCAATTCTCTTACAATATAGGCTGTTTTATATGCGGCAATTCCACCGGTAACACCTACTATAATTTTCTTGTTTTGTAACATTGCATTAGCGCTAAAAAATGCAAGAAAAGATAACGAAAAAGTTCGAAGAAACTTTGACTTTATCTTTTCCCTAGAATACTAATATAGTATGTAAAAAAGAAACTATTATTCCGCCATTTCGGATGGATCACGATAAACCACTTTGTCTTCGATGAACTCCTGTGTTGCAATTAAGGTTGCTTTTGGGATTTTTTCATAATAGCGAGAGATGGCAATTTGTTCACGATTTTCAGTGATTTCTTCCAAATTGTCGGTCAATGAACCATATTCTTGCAATTTTTTGCCCAATTCATCTTTCAAATCATGGTTGATTTGATTTGCTCGTTTTGCAATGATATTTACTGTTTCGTACACGTTACCAACGTTTGAACTTAAATCGTTCATGTCTCTAGTAACAATAGAATTTGGTGCTTTTGTTTTTTTGAAATCCATATTTATTTTTCTTTTAAATAATTTTTCGCTTCTTTTAGTATTTTGTCTGCATCTTTTAGATTTTTCCCTTCTGGAAACTCGTTGATGTAGTTGTAATATTCGTCAACAACTTCGCTATAACGTTCTTCTTTTCGTTCAGCTACGCTATATTGAGCTTCTTTCCATTTTGATTTTAAAATCAAGAAATGCAAATCGTCGCAATATTCCGATTCGGGATAGTTACGAATGGCATCTTCTGCACATATAATAGCAGAACGGTAATTGTTCCCCATATATATGCCTAAATCATAATAAATTTTACAATTCAAATATGCCTTTCTAGCCAATTTTTCTTTCAACTCGTTTAGATAATTGTAGGCTTCAGATGTTTTATCCGAATTTGGATAAAGTGCTACGTAATCTTCGAACGCCGAAATTCCTTTTATGGTGTATTCTTGGTCGAGTCGAGCATCTGGAGAAAGTTTGTAATAACAAAGACCTCTCATGAAATTACTTTCACGAACATATTCGCCTTGTGGGTAATTTTTTAAGTAAATTTCATAATGCTCTACAGCGGCATAGTAATCTTTTTGTCCAAAATAAGATTCCGAGAGTAAAAACAAAATTTCTTGAGCTTGCATTGTGCCTCGAAAGTGGACTGAAATTTCGTCGAACAAAGTAGCGGCTTTTGCATATTTCTTATCCTGAAAATAATTTTTTGCAGCCACAAATTTAGCATCAACATCTTTGCTTTTTTGTATCTGATGATACGTTCCGCAAGAACTTAACACTAACATTATCCAAACAATATGAATACCAATTTTGCGCATTACCCAAAAAGTCTGCAAATATACGCAATTTGAAGAAACAAAAAAAGGATATTTTTCTTTTTGTTTTTTTTATGCTAAGCATTGTAATATGATGATGTAACAAAGATAAAATTTAGTCAAAAAAAATATTTCTATTTCAAACAAAATAAATACCTTTGCACCCGTTGTTAAACAACAACCCTCAGCGCAAGTGGTGAAATTGGTATACACGCTACTTTGAGGGGGTAGTGGGGGCAACCTCGTGTGAGTTCGAGTCTCATCTTGCGCACAAAAAAATAAATGTTTCCGTAGCTCAGTTGGTAGAGCAACTGACTCTTAATCAGTGGGTCAAGGGTTCGAGCCCCTTCGGGAATACAGGCTAAAAAGATTAAGCACTTAAATGAAAGAATAGGTGCTTAATTTGTTTTTTTGTAAAAAAATATCACATCCAAATTATAATTTTAAATAAAATGAAACGTTTTTCTTTACTGCTATTATCGATAATTTTAATTGTAAATTTTATATCAGCAAAAAAAACAGTAAAACACCAAAGTGGCAATGATAGATTTGCAATCAAAGTTCAACCGTTCGTAGGCACATATCTTAGTATGAACGGGAATATGGAAGCAATCAATCCTACGGCTCCATCTGGTGTGAATTTCGGGATTGAATTTCCATCCTCTCAACAACGTCCATGGCAACAGTATTTGAACAATTCCACTGTTGGGCTTGGTGTATCATACATTGATTTGGGTGATAAAGTAATGGGGCATACTGTTTCTGTATACCCTTATATCATGCTTAATTGTGTACGTGTTAAACATTTTGAACTTGCAATTAAACTAGCTTCAGGTTTAGGATATTGTTCTGAAACTTATTGGACTAACACTCAAAATACAAGCCGCGATGATGTTACTGCTCATTATACGTTTGGCTCTCACCTTAATGCTTTTTTGAATGGTGGTTTGAACCTAAATTTTCCTATCACTCGTAATTTTACCATCAATACAGAGTTAGGTTTCTTTCATATGAGCAATGGCCGCACAAAAGAACCAAACATGGGTGCTAATGTTCTTTATGGAGGTGTTGGTTTAATTTCTACGATCAATCCTCAAAAAGAGGAAGAAAAAGAACCTATAAAATTTCCAAACCTTCCCTACAGATGGAGTTTAAACGTAACTTTGTCTGCTGGCTCTCAGTCTGCAGATCTCGCTGATAAACACAACTTTTTTATTTCTACATTTCATACAGGAGCAATATATAATATCTGCAATTGGTATGGTATTGGAGGAGGTATTGACGTGTTCTACAATGATGCAATATCAGCAAAAACAAACCGTGGTCTTTTTAGAACTGACATTGATTACAAACAATCAGATAAGATTCGTGTTGGTGTAAGCATAAACAACGAGTTGTTGTTTGGTAGAGTTACTGCGATGGTTGATTGGGGAGTTTATCTTTTCAATCCTTCTCGAAACTATTATAGCGTTGACCATCCCATTTATGGACATGGAAAACGTCCTCTCTTTTACAAAGGAAATTCGGCTGGTTCTGATGAGGCTTGGCACTATATCCGTTTTGGTGTAAAATGCCGTGTATGGGATAATATTTATGTACAAGCTTTAGCAAAAACCCATTACCATATATGTGAATACATTGAGTTTGGTATTGGTTATCAAATTCCTTTTGTTAACAAAAAGAAACACCCTAATAACAAGGAGGTAATCTTTCATTATAAAAAAGATTGGTGGAAGAATTATCAGTAGAATATCTCTGGTTAGAAAAGAAAAAACTTGAGCAAACTAAGTAATGCTCAAGTTTTTTTGTAAAAATCCAGTATAAAATCGACATAATTATATTTATTTAACAAAATCCGGTTATTGGTAATTGTTTGTAATTATGACACTTTCACTACTTTTGCAACCGAAATGAGGAAGCTTCTTATTAATAGCATAATTACAACATTAGTATGTTTCTTTTTAACATCGGCAACAGGATTTAATGTTGCTAACTTTTGTTGTAACACATGTGCAGAACATGGATTCATTGAAGTTTTTCTTACAGATTCATGCTCCGACCTACATTTTAAACATCAACATGATGAAAAAGCAGAAAATCATTGCTGCAATCATGAATCTGACAATGAAAAAGGAATATCAGCAACTTCTGATGATTGTAGTTTAACTCGCATTTCAACAAACATTTATACCTTACAGAAACAAATAAAAATAAATCCTGATTTTGTTTTTAGATTCATTAAACTCAATTTTTCTATTTCAGAGTTTATAGTAAAATCTGATTACTCTAAAGATTTTCTTACAATTCCACCTCTGCTATCGGGGAGAACAATTTTGGAGAAAATATCTACTTTCATAATTTGATTAAAAAGTAAATTTTTATCTGTTCCATAAATTTTAGATATGGGATTCATGAATTATTTACCTTTTAATCGAATAAAAAATGAAAACAAGACTATTATCTCTGATATTTACAATATTTATATTTAATATCACAAATGCTACTACAATACGAGGTAGTGTAACTGCGAACGAGCAACCAATAATTGGAGCCGAAGTTCTTTGGCACAACACTGGATTTGGTACCACTAGCAACCTTCAGGGATATTTCGAACTGAAAAAAAATGAAAAAACGGATACTCTCGAAGTCCGTTATCTTGGTTATCAAACAATGCTTATTGCGGTAAAAGACACTGCATTTCTTCATATTTCGCTTGAAGAAAAGCAAGAAGAGTTGGACGAAGTGGAAGTAAATGCCCGTGCGGTAAGCACGTTGAATTACAGATTTTCAGCCACCCAAACACAAAAAATAACGGGTGCAGAACTTTGCCGAGCAGCTTGTTGCAATCTCTCCGAGAGTTTCGAAACAAACGCATCGGTAGATGTTTCGTATAGCGACGCAGCAACTGGAGCAAAACAAATAAAAATGCTCGGTTTGTCGGGAAATTATGTGCAAATGCTTACTGAAAATACACCGGGCATACGCGGATTGGCATCAAACTATGGAATGGAATACATCCCTGGAACTTGGATGGAAAGCATTCAGGTTT
>JAGCIZ010000019.1 GCA_017648235.1 Paludibacteraceae bacterium | reverse complement strand
CTATATCGGAATGGAGCAACGTTTTGAAACAGGAAGGAGCTGTTGGAAACATTGATGTTATTAATTGGGCAGAATTTTCTCATTTGCCAAAAACGCAATTTTATGTTGCCTATTCCTCTAATGCTATTTGCATTCACTACGAGGTGAAAGGCGAAGGATTGAAGGCTCTTTTTGCTAATGATCAGGATCCCGTTTGGCAAGATAGCTGTGTGGAGTTTTTCTGCAAACGAGTAGATCAAGAAGGTTATTATAATTTTGAGTTTAATTGTATAGGTACAAGTTTGTCGGCAGTGCATAGAACACGTGAAGACCGTACATCTCGCCCAAAGGATGAGATGCAAAAAATTCTTCGTTACTCTTCGTTGGAGCGTTCGGCTTTCGAAGAAAGACCAGGCCTTACAGAGTGGTCGCTAACGATTTCTATTCCATTTGAGTTGATAGGTTTGGATGGTAAAAAATTGCCAGAAAAGATACTAGCTAATTTCTATAAATGTGGCGATGGTACGCAAAATGTTCATTATGTAAGTTGGAATGCAATAGAGGTTGCAAAACCAGATTTTCATCGCCCCGATTATTTTGGCGAAATCTATTTCTAAGAAATAGAACATATATAGTAAGAGTTCTTGCGACAAAAGCAAGTTCGAGTATTAACCTTTTAAAGTTTAGAGTTATGGTACACAGAAAATTTTTCTTCGTAGCTGCACTGCTTTCTATCTTTGGTTTTTCAAGAACAGCAATTGCACAAGTTCAAGTTTCGGTAACAGACGGAGTGGTAGAAGTCTGCCCAAATACAACTGTTCAACTTCTTGCTCCTCAAGGAGCTTTGTCTTATCAATGGACTCCTGCCCAGGGGTTATCGGCGGCAGATATTCGTGACCCTCTTGTTACTGTCTCACAGAAAACAACTTATGAAGTAACGTATTTGTACGATACGGGCATTAACCTTGTGAAAAACGGAGATTTTGAACAAGGAAATACAGGTTTTGTTTCTCGTTATACGTATAAGCGTCCAAGTGGTGCAACAACTCTTCATCCTGAAGGTTGCTATACAATTTGGACAAATGCTCGCGAAGTGCATAATTATTGGGGGAGAGTTTATGATCACACCTCTGGCAGAGGAAATTATTTAATTGCAAATGGACATACAACTCCAAATTTTGTTGTTTGGGAACAAACGATTTCGGTGGAACCAAACCAAGATTATATTTTTCAAGCCTATGCTGTAAATTTTTTAGATAATCCTGCTCAGTTGCAATTCAGTATTGAAGGCAAGCAGTTGGGAGAGATTTTTACGTTGCAAGGTAACGATAAGTGGAAACATTTTTATGTGGTTTGGAATAGTGGATCTTATAATGGTGATATTACAATTCGCTTGTTGAATCAAAGAACAGATCCAAGTGGTAATGACTTTGGTGTCGATGATATTTCATTTCAAAAGTTAGACAAGAAAACAGAATCTATTACTATTGATGTTTATGATATTGATAAAGTAATCACAGAAACAGCATGTGAGGAGTACGAATGGCGAGGAAATGTTTATACCGAGTCGGGCACCTATGTACATAATTACGAGAATGAATTAGGTTGCGCAAGCAGTGAGACGTTAGTGTTGACAATCAATAAAGGTACCCATACGACCCT
>JAGCIZ010000176.1 GCA_017648235.1 Paludibacteraceae bacterium | reverse complement strand
CGGATTGGAATATACGGGAGAAGATAATCAGAAACATCGCCCAGTAATGATTCATCGTGCGCCTTTCGGTTCTATGGAACGTTTTATTGCTGTTCTTATTGAACATACAAGCGGAAAGTTCCCATTGTGGTTAACTCCTGATCAAGTTGTGATTTTGCCTATTTCGGAGAAATTTAACGAATATGCTCATAAAATTGCCCAAGAAATGGATATGAAAGATGTTCGTGTAATTGTTGACGATAGAAACGAGAAAATCGGAAGAAAGATTCGCGACAACGAACTTAAGAGAATTCCTTATATGCTTATAGTTGGGGAAAAAGAGGCAGAAAAAGGCGAAGTGAGTGTAAGAAAACAAGGCGAAGGAGATAAGGGTGCAATGTCTGTAGCAGACTTCATAACGTTAATAAGCAGTGAAGTTGAGTCAATGATGACTGCGTACTAGAAAAAAAATTAAGTTTTGGAGGATATTGTGGAAGAAAATAAAGTTCTTCGAACAGAGCATTTGGTAAAAATTTACGGCAAAAGAACGGTCGTGAACGATGTTTCTTTTGAACTACACCAAGGTGAGATTGTTGGGCTACTTGGTCCAAATGGAGCAGGGAAAACCACGTCATTTTATATGACAACGGGTTTAGTTTTACCTAATGCGGGAAGAATATTTCTTAACAATGTAGAGATTACAAATTACCCTGTTTATAAACGAGCACAAGCAGGAATTGGTTACTTGGCGCAAGAAGCTTCTGTTTTTCGCAAAATGTCTGTTGAGGACAACATCAAAGCAGTTCTTGAAATGACAAAGTTTTCCAAAGAATATCAGAAGGAAAAATTGGAAAGTTTGATAGAGGAGTTTCATTTGGGACATGTGCGAAAAAACATTGGAGATCGTTTGTCGGGAGGAGAACGCCGTCGATGCGAAATTGCCAGATGTTTGGCCATTGAACCTGATTTTGTTATGCTCGACGAACCATTTGCTGGAGTAGACCCTATTGCTGTGCAAGATATTCAGGATATTGTTTGGAAGTTGAAATCAAAAAACATTGGAATTCTAATTACTGACCACAATGTAGATGAAACGTTGGCAATAACGGATCGTGCTTATATGCTTTTTGAGGGAAAGATTCTTTTTCAGGGAACAGCTGAAGAACTTGCAGAAAACCCAACTGTGAAGGAACGCTATCTTGGTCGTGATTTTGTGCTGAAAAGAAAAAAAGAATAAGAAACTAAACAACAAAATATTCTATTTAGAAAACTAAAAACATAGAAGAAATGTCAGAAAATCTTATGGATAATCTTCAAGTGGAAGAGGCTTTTGAAGGAACTCAGGTGGACTATAATACATTTGAGTTGAATGAATTGATTGATTTATTCAAAGAATTACTACAAAAAGAAGACTTGGAGTCAATAAAAAGTGATGCAGAATCGATAAAACAAAGTTTTTATAGAAAGCTTAATTTGGAGATTGAAAATCAGAAAAGAGTTTTTGTAGAACAAGGTGGCGATTTGGAAAATTTTGTTGCGACAAAGGATGAGTCTGAACTACTTTTCAAAGAAGTTTATGGCGATTATAAGAAAAAGCGTGCCACTCAGCAAGAGTTGAAAAATAGAATTTTGGAAGAAAATTATTCTCTCAAAATGGAGCTTTTGGAAAAACTAAAAGTGCTAATTTCTTCCTCGGAAGATATAGAAAAGATTTTGGGAGAATTTAGAAGTTTGCAACAGGAGTGGAAGAATATAGGACAAGTTCCACCTACTAAGGCGAATGAAGTTTGGAAAGAATATAATTATTTGCAAGAGCAGTTCTATGATCTTATAAAGATAAACAAGGAATTGCGCGAATATGATTTCAAGAAGAACTTGGAACAAAAAACGTCTATCTGTATTGCGGCAGAAGCCTTGAATAGTGAAGAAAATGTTATTATGGCTTCTCAAAAATTGCAGAAACTTCATGAGGAGTGGAAAAATATTGGTCCTGTAGAAAAAGAATTGAGAGAAGAAATTTGGTTGCGCTTCAAAGAAGCTTCTACGTTAGTAAACAAGAAACACCAAGCATTTTTTGATGAAAAAAAGCAGAAGGAAGAAGAATATATCAAGCAAAAAACGTTGATTTGCGAAAAAATTGAAGCAATCAATAATGAGAGTCTTACTACTTACAAACTTTGGGAAGAGGCTAGCAACAATATTCTAGAATTACAGAAAGCATGGAAGGAGATTCCGTTTGTAAAGAAAAAACGTATTGAGCTTTACGATCGTTTTCGTTTGGCTTGTGATATTTTTTTCAATTCAAAAGCTGAATTTTATAAGGATCAGAAAAAGCAAAATGCTCAGAATCTAGAACTTAAAAAACAACTTTGCGAGCAAGCAGAAGCACTAAAGGACAGCAAAGATTGGGCGAAAACGAGCAATCAATTGACACAACTTCAGGCAGAATGGAAAAAAATAGGTTCTGTTCAGCGTCGTCAATCTGATGCGGTTTGGAAACGCTTCCAGGCTGCGTGTGATTATTTCTTTCAAGAAAGAGAAAAAGTTCTTGGAGATAAAAAGAGAGAAGAAGCAGAAAACTTGCAACGCAAAAAAGAGTTGATTGAAAAGGTAAAGAACTTTGTTTTGCTTGAAAATAGGGAAGAAAACATTGTTGCACTTAAAGCATTTGAGAAAGAATTTAATAGTATAGGATTTGTTGCTTTTAAACAAAAGGAAAAGGTTTTGGCAGATTTCAAAGCTGCTATGGATATACACTATGGAGCGTTGAATCTTGAAGCCAAAAAACGTAAGATGAGTAAGTATAAAGATAATTTATCAAATAAAAGTGAATCTGCTTTAGGAAATGAAAGACGTTTTCTTCTCAGACAATACAACGAACTGAAAAGTGAGATTAAAACCTATGAAAACAATCTTGGGTTCTTATCTTCTTCATCAAAAAAAGCTGATAAGCTTATTTTGGAGATGCAACGTAACATAGAAAAATTAAAATCACAACTTTCAGAGTTGGAAGAAAAAATCAACTTGATAGATAGCAAAGAGTAGGTTTATATACTTTAAGGATAGAGAGAGTTTATGTGTAAGAACGTAAGCTCTCTTTTTTTATTTGAAAAACGAAAAATGAACATTTCCGTAGGAACGGTGTTCTACAAAATATGGATGTTCCGAAAAACTGTTCGAACTGCCGTG
>JAGCIZ010000175.1 GCA_017648235.1 Paludibacteraceae bacterium | reverse complement strand
TAGCATCATAACCCATTTTACTATAAGCCTCTATTTCTACTCTTCCTCCAAAAAAATTGAAGTACGGTGTTCCCTGAAAAATATCTCCTGCATCAAGTAAAAGCAGTTCTTTTTCTGTTTGACGAACACTATCTATCAAGGCTATACGATTAGTATAACCACCTACATAATTATCAGAAAGAAAATCCGCATCTATTTGACTATGAGTATCATTCGTACTCAAAATAATAACTTCCTTTTGACGAATGCAAGCAACAAAAAAAAGTGCAACAAGCAATACAATACTATTTCTTATAAATGCGGCCATCTAATTTGGAACTTATAACTTCTCCCCTACTCTCTAAATCTACAATGTAATCAACAAAAATATCTCTTACCTTAAGATTTAGATAAACTATATCAGTATGATTTGCCAAAGGTTCCATTTTATCGTTTCCTAACGACAAATAATCATTTGTGGCAATATGATAAATTCTACTCATGTCTAAAGGAATATTTTGAATTCGAATATCTTTTGCAATTCCATTTTCTATGTAAAAAGAAATCCCTGCAACACCTTCTCCTCCAACACGAGCTATTGATTGACAAAGTTTATCAACATCTTCCCCCAGCAAAGAAAGAATCACCAGCTGATTATCAAACGATAAAATCTCGTAAATCGTTCGTAAATAAACATCTCCTTGAGGCAAAGCATTCCTTAATCCTCCAATGTTATATATCGAAAAATCTGTTTTCAGATACTTATTTGCTTTCTTCAACAAAACATCACATATCAAATTCGACAACAAACTCTCTGGTCTATCCGCAGTCATTATTTGAGCAGAAGTAGCCAAACGAACATCCATCTTTTCCGATAATTTGGTTCTAAAAGGAGTAAGAAACTCAACCATAGCTTGACTCTTTTCTCCATCATTGCTGGTAGATTTCACCACAAGCAATTCCGCAGAACTACTGCATTGAGTATTTTTACAAGAAAGAAATAAAAGTAAAATGCCAAAAACGAAAAGCATTTTTCTCATAACACGAATCAGATTTTTGTATAACACAAATAGTGTTTTTCAACTGCAGTTTTTAATACATTGACATTCAAAATGTCAGATGAAGATGCAATATCTTTTGTTTCACCATTACGAAATAAAATTAAAATATTCTCATCTTCAGTGTTATACGTTCTAGTAGAGACATGCTCTTCACAGAAAAAATAAGATGCTTCATTTGCAAATACGTCAAAATATTTACAATACTTTGCAATTAATTCTGATTTTACCTCTTCTGAAACTGGAGAAGAATTTATCTCTATTTTGAACAACTGACGATCCATAAATCGTTGACTTAAAATAGAAAGAATCTTATCGTCGGAGTTCCGCCAAGATTTAATTGCAGAAAAAATATCGGAATCGTCCAAATTCACAAACATCAGCAAAGCTTCTAGATCGGAGAAAAAGCGTTCTTTTGTAACATTATTATATAAGAAATAACGCAATGCAGGAGAACAAAAAAGTTCAACTCCTTGCCGAGCCAGTTCTTGTGCTCGTTGAAGTATTTTAATCAACATACATTCTGCTGCCACGGACGTTTTATGATAATACACCTGCCAATAC
>JAGCIZ010000174.1 GCA_017648235.1 Paludibacteraceae bacterium | reverse complement strand
CTCAAAAATATGCAACTTTATTCCTCCAAATGGAGAAGAAAACATAGGATAAAGTTGAACAATGTTTTCATCACTCAAAAAACACTCAACCCCATTTTGCAGCAACAAATCCTTTTCCAAATTTGCCAAGGCCAAATTGTCATACGTTTTTAACACCTTGGTTTCTTTCATTTGCTTCAAATTGACATTAAAAATTGTTTGAAATCAGAAAATTCTGCACTCAAAGGAATCGAAAGTTTCTCTCCTTTCATAAATGCTTGTAACTTTTCTGGGATTTCTATATCTGCATTAAGTATTCCATCAATTGTTTCCTTAAATTTCGCAGGATGAGCAGTTTCTAAAAATACCCCAACTTCGTTTTCTTTTAACAACTGCTTCAAAGCACCAAAACCACAAGCTCCATGAGGATCAAGTAAATAGTTGTTTTCTGAGAAACATTTTTTCACCCATTCTGCAATTTCTTCATCAACATAACTACAACCTTCTATTTCCTCTAAAATTGACGCATGAGAATATTGATATAAATCTAGTACACGCGCAAAGTTGCTCGGATCACCAACATCCATTGCATTTGCAATAGTTGCCACCGAAGCACGAGGCGAATAGACTCCAGTTTGCAGGTACTGCAAGAAAATATCGTTTTTGTTATTTGCTGCTATAAAACGTTTCACTGGTAATCCCATTTTTTTAGCAATCAAACCTGCTGTAATATTTCCAAAATTACCACTAGGAACACAAATCACTACATCGTCTAAACTTCTGCCCATTTTTTTAAGTTGTGCATAAGCATAAAAATAATAAAACGATTGTGGCAAAAAACGAGCGACGTTTATAGAATTGGCAGAAGTAAGTTGTAATTTTTTATTCAAATCAGCATCCAAAAATGCAGTTTTTACCAATCGTTGACAATCATCAAACGTTCCAGCTATCTCTAATGCCGTAATATTTTTCCCTAATGTCGTAAATTGGCATTCTTGAATTTTAGAAACCTTATCCTTGGGATAGAGAACAAAAACTTTAATTCCATCTACTCCCAAGAAACCATTAGCTACCGCACTTCCTGTATCTCCAGAAGTTGCAACTAGAACATTTACATCTTCAAGACCTTGTTTTTTGATGAAATATCCCAATAGTCTAGACATAAAACGAGCTCCAACATCTTTGAACGCCAAAGTTGGACCATGAAACAATTCCAAACTATAAATATTACTTTCTACAGCAACCAAAGGAACATCAAAATTCAATGTTTCAAAAACAATTTGCTTCAAAGCGTCTGTTTCTACATCTTCGCCAAACAATGCCTTAGCAACTTCAAAAGCCATTTCTTGAAAAGATAGTTCGTCTATATGCTCAAAAAATTGCTTATCCAACTGAGGAATGCGCTCTTGCATAAACAAACCTTTATCTTCTGCCAAACCCTTCACTACCGCTTCTTGTAGCGAAACATTTTCTACTTTTTTATTTGTACTATAGTATTTCATTTTCTTTGTATTAATATTCCGTTTCCTTTTGTTTATTCTTTTTTCTGCTAAAGAAAAAACGATCTTCTTTTTCGTACCAAGTTATCAATTTCTCATTAGGAAAAATTTCTAATATCGATTGTTTGAAAATAATGAGAAGTAAAGAAAAAGCAAGTCCTAAAAAAATAAAAATTAAGATAATCATTGATCTTCCCATTCCTACAGGTTCCATAGGAATAGCAACCGGTTCCAAAATCATAAAAACAGGAGTTTTTTCTTTTACAGAAATTCGCGCTTGTTCTAATTGCTGAGTCAAACTCAAATACACTTCAAACGCAGCTGTTGATTCCTCTTCGAGTTTTGTTTTACGCACTTGAGCAACTGCCGAATTGAATGATTTGTTTGCATCCTGAAAACGAGCAAGACGCTCCCTTTTATCCTGATAGTTAGCTTCTGCTTCAGTATAACGCTCTTGTATAAATTCAAAGTTTTCTTTTGCCTTTTGAGTTTTGAATTCAATAATATATTTCTGCAAAAGTTGTTCCACGGCCGAAGCAACTTGCGCTGCAGCAACAGGTTCTGGCATTTTTGCACTTATACTTACACTATAGGTTTCAAGAATTGGAGCAATTGAAACGATATTTCCAAGAGCATACACTGCGGCATATTCTGCCTCTGTCATTCCTATATAGGTCAAGGATTCCTCTTCTTGGTTTGCTTTTTTCATCATAGCATTACGTTCTTCCAAACGTTTTTTTCGTTGCATCGTGCTAATTAGCCCAATTGTATTGGCTTTTAACTTATGGTACCACAAAAAACACTTATAGGTAGGAGAAAGACAATATTCTCGCAAAGTCACGTTGGTAGGGAACTTACTCAACGTAACTTTTGTTTCCAAAAGTTCTTTTCTAAAATTTACATTGTTAAAAATATTTTGATACAGCTCAATAGGAATAGAACCATTTCCATTAGAAGCTATATCAACTCCTGCCATTGCTGCTAATCCACCAAGAGTTCCTCCAATTTCCACTCCTTCTGAAACTTGAGGAAAAACCAAACAACTTGCCGAATATTGTTTACGCACAAAAAGAGCAACCACTACTCCAATTACAAAAGCAATACAAACTACTTTAAGTATAAAGTAACGTTTGATTTTTAGATTAGAAAATATCTGTTGAAGATTCAAATCTTCTGTATTGTTCGTACGTTCCATATCTTTTTTACTTTGCCAATGTGACTACAAGAGTTGTAATAACCGAAGATAAAGAAACAACGGATGTCGTTATTCCCACCACTTCTCCAGGAGCCAAATTTCGTCTTTCTTTCTTAAAAGGAATAACAATTTCACAGCCTGGTTTTATCTGTCGTGCGAACCTCAATTTCATTGTTTCTCCATTCATGTAAACAACATATTTTTTGCATTTCGCAGCACGCTTCTCATATCCCCCCGCATGATCTATATAATTTAAAATACTAGTTTTCTGATAAGGAATAACTGTAGGACTTGCAACTGCTCCAGAGATTTTAACAACTCCATTATACTGAGGGACATAGAGTTTATCTCCTTCACGAAGAATAATATCATCCTCTCCACCCCCCTTATTTTCCATAATTTTCTTAAAATTCAGTCCAATAACATAGTCTTCTGAAAGATTAAATTCGTTTGCCATCAAAGAATCATTGGTCAAACTTTCGTCTCTTTTTATTTTTTCATAAGTACGTTGAGTTCGCAAACGTTCTTCGTCATTCATTCTTCTAACCAAACGACATCCTTCTATGTAAGCATCACTTGTAAATCCTCCTGCTCTATCAATAAGAGAAGAAACTGT
>JAGCIZ010000173.1 GCA_017648235.1 Paludibacteraceae bacterium | reverse complement strand
TTAAGTCTTTTGATTCTGAAGGTATCTTCCCAAAACGATCTTCTAGGTTTTTCTCAAAAACAAAAAGTTCGTCGTCGTTTTTTATACTGTCAAGCATTCTATAAAGCGACATTCTTTCTTCCACATTTTCAACATAATAAATGGGGAACATAAGTTCTAAATCAGACTCCATTACACAATCGGAAACAAAATCTTTTTCTTTTTCTTGGTATAAATCAGCAAATTCTTCCGACTTAAGTTCTTCTACGGCTTCTTCCAAAATTTTTTGGTACGTTTCATAACCAATATCGGCGATGAATCCACTTTGTTCGGCGCCCAACATATTTCCCGCCCCTCTAATATCCAAATCTTGCATCGCAATATTAAAACCACTACCCAGATCAGAAAAACTTTCCAAAGCTTTTAGCCTTCTTTGTGCATCTGTTGTTAAATTCTTCATCGGTGGAGCAATTAGATAGCAATATGCTTTTTTATTACTCCGCCCAACTCGTCCGCGCAACTGATGCAAATCGGTCAGACCAAAAGATTGTGCTTTATTTACAATAATGGTATTAACGTTGGGAATGTCAATACCAGATTCTATTACGGTTGTAGCAATCAGTACATCGTATTCATAATCAATAAAATCGAGAAGAACTTGCTCTAGTTGTTCAGGAGGAAGTTGCCCGTGAGCAACCCCAATTCGCACATTTGGCAATAACTTCTTCAAAATAGAAGCATATTTTTCAATACTTTGAACTCTATTGTGAATAAAAAATACTTGACCATTACGATTCATTTCCCTTTCAATCGCTTCTTTTATGATTTCCTCGTTGAAATCAATAATTTCTGTACTAATTGGGTAACGATTTGGCGGAGGAGTAGAAATTACGGACAAATCTCTTGCGCCCATTAACGAGAATTGTAATGTACGAGGAATTGGCGTTGCTGTTAATGTTAAGGTATCAACATTTGATTTTAGTTGCTTAAGTTTTTCTTTTACTGAAACACCAAATTTTTGTTCCTCGTCAATTATGAGCAGTCCCAAATCATTGAACTTTACATCCTTCCCAATAATTCGATGCGTTCCAATGAGGATTTCAACTTTTCCATCAGCAGTGTCTTTTAGAATTTGTTTCACGTCAGAAGGTTTTCTCATTCGACTGATATATTCTATTCTACAAGGAAAGTTCGCCAACCGCTCTGTAAAAGTTTTATAATGCTGAAACGCTAATACTGTTGTGGGAACAAGAACTGCAACCTGTTTGCCATCTGTTGCCGCCTTAAACGCTGCCCGAATAGCAATCTCAGTTTTACCAAAACCTACATCTCCACAAATCAGCCGATCCATAGGAACAGATTTCTCCATATCTTGTTTTACCTCTGTTGTTACCTTCAATTGGTCTGGAGTGTCCTCATAAATAAAAGATGCCTCCAACTCATTTTGCAAATAACCATCAGGAGAAAAAGCAAAACCTTTTTCCGAAAGGCGTTTGGCATAGAGCGCTATCAAATCACGCGCAATGTCTTTTACCTTACTTTTGGCTTTCTCCTTCATTCGCTTCCAAGCTCCCGTTCCAAGCTTGTTTATTTGAGGAGTTTCTCCATCTTTTCCCCGGTATTTAGAGATTCGGTGCAAACTATGAATACTTACAAGAACAATATCATTGTTCTTGTAAACCAACTTTATCACTTCTTGCTGTTTCCCGTTTATATCAGTTTTTAGCAAACCACCAAATTGTCCAATTCCATGATCAGCATGCACAATATAATCGCCCACTTTGATTTGATTCAATTCCTTTAGCATAATTGCTGCCTTGGCATTTCTTGTGTGATCTGTTTTTAACGAGAATTTATGAAAACGCTCAAAGATTTGATGATCAGTAAAACAACATACACGATTTGTGTTATCGATAAAACCTTGATGAACTGCAGTTTTAATTGGAGTAAATTGAATGTTATCTTCTCGCTCTGCAAAAATAGCCGCGATTCTATCTGTTTGCTTTTCGCTATCGCTTGCAATGAAAATTTTAAATCCATCTTCTTGCAATTGCTGAAGTTTCTCGGCAACTAAATCAAAGTTTTTATGAAAAAGAGGTTGAGGAGAAATGGAGAAATTATAATCAGCATCTTCTTTTGTAAAATCAATTATAAAATAATTAGGAATTTGTTCTAAGAAATCCGTTTTTTGAATAAACAAAAGTTCTGCTTTTTCTATATCCTCAATTATTTGCTCCATTCTTTGCAAACAACGGATTCTATTTTGGAAAATCAAAATGCTGTCATTTGAAAGCAACGAAAAGAATGGAACCTTTTGAATATTATCCTCGTTCTGAATATCAGAAAGAATTGATATTCGTTCTAGTTTATTAAGAGAAAGCTGTTTTTCTATATCAAAAACACGAATACTATCGATTTTATCGTCGAAAAAGTCAATACGATATGGATAATCGTTCGTAAAAGAGAAAACATCTACAATACTCCCCCTAAGAGAGAACTGACCGGGCTGATAAACAAAATCTACCTGCTGAAATCCATATTCAAACAACGAATCAATAACAAATTCAACGTCAATTTTTTCTCCTACTGAGACCGTCAATGTTTTAGAATTAATCTCTTCCATTGTAGGAACAAGTTCCATAAAACTCTCTATCGTACCAACAATCAGAGCATTTTCCTTATTTGTTAGTCGATTTAGAACTTCGGTTCTAAGAATAATATTCTCCTGAAGAATCTTAGAAAACTGATTATCACTTTTGTAGGAGGAAGGAAAGAACAACGCACCTTCTCCCAATAATTTTGCAACATCATTATAGTTGTACAAAGCAGAGTCTTCATCATCACAAATAAAAACAATGTTCTTTTTTGTTTGCTCAAAAAGTTTTGAAAGATAAAAGCCACACGCTGACGTATGATGTAACCCCGAAAATGTAACTGATTTATTACGCCCAAAAATATCTGAAAAATCAGTATTTTTTAAATATATCTTATAAAAATCTATTAGTTCCATTTTGGAAATAAATCAGACTTATTGTTGTAATTTTTCAATCCTTCCTCTAAAAATTCAATAAAGTTCTGCGGATTTTCGTCAAAAGCAAAAGCTTTTTCAAGAGGTTTTCCTTCATTATCAAGTAAAACGTAGAAAGGTTGAGCGTTTGCTCCAAACTTCATTCTTTGAAGATAACTATTTCTGTCGCCAATGGTTCTTAATGTACGTTTTTTGCCGTTTTCTTCTATGGTTATTGGAGAATCAAGATTCTTTTTATCGTCAACAAAAAGCGTAATAAACACCAACTTTTCTGTTAAAATTTCATTTACTTTCTCGTTGGTTAAAACAGTTGCCTCCATTTTTCTACAATTCACGCATCCATGTCCCGAAAAATTGACTAGGATAGGTAAGTTCCTGCTCTTAGCATAACTCATTCCTGCATCAAAGTCGTTGAATAAAGCGTGCGATTTAGTCTTATACAACGAAAAATCTTGGGTATAAAGAGGAGGTGCAAAAGCGCTTATGCTTTTCAATGGAGCACCCCAAAGTCCAGGAACAAGATATACTGCAAAAGCAAAAGAGGATATCGCTAAAAATAACCTAAAAACAGAAACATATCGTTGCTCTCCCTCGTGTGAGAAATGAATTTTCCCTAACAAATACAATCCCAAAATGCTAAAAATTACAATCCAAAGTGTTAGAAAAACTTCTCTATCCAAAATATGCCATCCATAAGCCAAATCTGCAACAGAAAGGAACTTTAATGCTAAAGCCAGTTCAAGAAAACCTAGGACTACTTTAACTGAGTTTAGCCACTCACCCGATTTTGGCAGAGAATTCAAGAAAGACGGAAAGAATGCAAATAAACTAAAAGGGAGTGCTAATGCTACGGAAAAACCTAACATTCCAACTACAGGTGCAATTAAGGAACCATTGACTGACACATCAACAAGCAGTGTTCCAATAATTGGTCCCGTACAAGAAAAAGATACTAAAACCAAGGTAAAAGCCATCAATAATATACTCACAAATCCTGTTGTCTTTTCTGCCTTTAGGTCAATCTTAGTGCTCCACGATGAAGGAAGAGTTATCTCAAAAACACCTAAAAAAGATATGGCAAAAACAACTAAAAGCACAAAGAAAAAGAGGTTGAAAAATGCATTGGTCGAAAGACTATTCAATGCGCTTGCACCAAAAAATAGCGTAATGACAATGCCCAATAACAAGTAAATAAAAACAATGGAAAATCCGTAGAAAACAGCATCCAAACGTCCTTTGTTGTTGTCTTTTGAGCGTTTAAGAAAAAAACTTATTGTCATCGGAATAATAGGCCAAATACAAGGAGTGAGAATAGCTAATAATCCACCAATAAACCCTTTTAAGAAAATAATCCACCAAGCTTCATTGGACGAATGTGATATTGCGTTACCAAATGCATTCAATTCAGAAATCACAGGTTCCCAATAGTCAGGAAAATACGCTTTTTCTTCGCGTTCCAAAAAAAATTTCTCTTCTTCTCCAAACGAGAACGAAACTTTGGTAGGAGGCAAGCAACTTTGATTATTACACGCCATAAATTCTATATAGCCATCAATAGTGGAGAAAGTTCGATTATTAGTTATTTTTTGTATAAAAATTGCTTCATTGTCAAACCAATTTAGCTCCATTTGAAATGTTTCATCAAACCTCACAACTTCATTTGATGAAGATATTAAATCACCGATAAAATCAATATTTTCTGGGTTATTAAAATGGATTGTTGTAGAAACTGGACCACCCTCAGGAAGGTCGGTACCATAAAGATGCCATCCGTCATCTATTGTTGCCTTGAAAACCAATTCTAGAATAGAATCTCCTTTTTCTTGTTGAAGGAATGACCATTTTATCGGTTCTATTATTTGAGAAAAAGCATTAGTAAAACCAATAAAAACAAAGATGAAAAAGAGAATTATTTTTTTCATAAACAAAAAATTATTCCAAAACAGCAAATCTAAATCCTTTTTCTTTAAGATAGTTCAACGAAGAAGGCAACGCTGAAAGTACGTTTTTCTGCGCCTTTTTAGAATCGTGAAATACAATAATCGAACCATTACGAGTATATTTTTTCACAATGTTAAAAATCTTCTCTGGAGTTAGTTTCTGATTATAGTCTCGAGTGATTACGTCCCACATTACAATAGTGTATTTCTTAGAGATTTCTCTATATTGCTCCTTCTTAAGTTGCCCATGTGGAGGTCTAAAAAGAGACGAACTTATCAACTCTCTCGCACGCTCAACCTGCGAAATATAATCAGCGGTAGAGAGTTCAAATCCTTTTGAGTGACTTAGAGTATGATTCCCCACACGATGACCTCTTTTCTTGATTTCATCGAAAAGATTAGACTCTCTTATTACATTTTCTCCCACGCAAAAGAAGGTTGCTTTTACGTCAAAATCATCAAGAATATCTAAAATCTTCAACGTAGTTTCCTGGCAAGGTCCATCGTCGAAAGTAAGATAAACGACCTTTTCCTCCTCGTTTTTTCGCCAAAGAGCTTTTGGATAAAATTTCTTAAGTAAAAAAGGAGGTTGTTCTATAAGCATAACTTAATTAACTGCTTTTAGATAAACTTGTTCAAAATCTTTGTAAATCTTTTCGGCCAACCGTTTATTGTATGTATCACATTCCGAATAAACCGCCTGAAGAATAGCTAGATTTTGATTGATACTATTTTCTCTTGAAATACTTGCTCTCCATTCTCTAGGAAGAGTAAGTGCCCAATCAATCTTATCCAAACTACTTTGAACTAAAATGTTCATTATCTTGTCACCTTCTTCAATTTCTCCCAATTTATAATAAGCTGTTGCAAGCATAATAGAAGAATAATCAGCCGGAACATTGTAGAAAGGAATTACTTCTATACAACGATTCAAAGCTTTATGTGCTTTTTCCGTTTTTCCTTCTTTCAAAAGGGCATCAATCAAATAGCAGAACATCAATCGTTGTGTACGGCACAAACGAAGAACAGTTTCGTCAAGATAAATACCCTCTTTTTCTATTCCTCCCCAACGGAACTTATTCATCATATTGTTGTACATCACTTCAGTATTTACTCGCTCGGCGTTTTCATCCGTTTTCATAGGGACTAAACGATAAGCCAAACCTTCCAATTGGAAATATTCGTTTACAGCAGGATAATAACTTTCGCCAACAGTTACAGCAAAATAAATAGGTCGCTCCCATTTGTTGGTATTAATCATTTCAAGTATCATCAAATCTGCTTTACTCATTCCACGGCGTAATTTTATAGTCATTACAGAGTCAATGCGATGCGCATTTGCTGAATCAACAGTTTGAGTTTTTAACACTTGTTGTTTATCTATAGGTACTACCAACTGTTTTGTTGGAATTTCTCCAATACCATTCTCGTCAATAGTTCTCGGATGACGCAAATAACGTAACGCTTGATCAAGAGTTAAACTTTCGAATCTATCATTAACTCGTGCCATATCAAGAACACCTGTTCTATATTCAGAATGATCCCACGAAATTGGCAGAGGAGCCGATTCATAAGCTTCACGTTTCATTTGGTCGATATACCAACTTGCCTGTAGGTAACTCAAATTACAAACACGAATATCAGTACGATTTCCTTCTACCTCTTGATTGTACCAAAGAGGGAAAGTATCGTTGTCTCCATTGGTAAAAATAATAGCATTTTTAGGACATGACATTAAATAGTTTGACCCAAAGTCACGACAAACTGTTCTTTGAGATCTATCATGATCGTCCCAGTTTTCATTTGCCATAAGAGCAGGAACACCTAAACAAAGCAACGTTGCTATTATCGCACAAACAGACTTGTTTTTTACTATTTTTTCAAACAATTTACATACAGCCAACACTCCTAATCCTATCCATATGGAGAATGCATAGAAAGATCCCGCATAGGCATAATCTCGCTCACGAGGTTGATATGGGGTTTGGTTGAGGTAAATCACAATAGCAATTCCTGTAAGGAAAAAGAACATAAACGTTACCCAGAAGCTTTTTTGCCCTTCCTTTCCTCTTCCAACTTGATAAAGCAATCCTATTATTCCCAACAACAAAGGAAGCATATAGTAACGATTGTGACCTTTATTATTCGCCAATTCATCAGGCAGATTGTCTTGACTTCCGACTAAATAGGTATCAATCCAGCTGATGCCTGTTATCCAATTTCCTTTATCAATTTCTCCGTA
>JAGCIZ010000172.1 GCA_017648235.1 Paludibacteraceae bacterium | reverse complement strand
TCATTCCTTGGTTGATAAGTTTTTGGAATGGTTCATCTTTGCAAATTACGCCCAAATCGAACAAAAATTTATTCCAAAAACGGCTATAAATCAAGTGTCCTGTAGCATGTTCTGTTCCACCAATATACAAATCTACATTTTTCCAATATTCATTAGCAGTTTTTCCTACAAGTGCATCTCCGTTTTTGTTGTCCATATAGCGTAAAAAATACGCACTTGAACCAGCAAAGCCAGGCATCGTACAAAGTTCCAATGGGAAAATGTTTTTATTGTCAATCTCCGCAACATCTGCCAAAGTGGCTTCCGCCTCGTTCCATGCCCAAAGTTTTGCATGCCCAAGAGGTGGTTCTCCGCTTTCTGTTGGCAAAAACTTATCAACTTTTGGCAATTCTAGTGGCAAGCAATTTTCAGGAATCATATATGGCATTCCATCTTTATAATAAACAGGGAATGGTTCTCCCCAATAGCGCTGACGACTAAATACAGCATCACGCAAACGATAATTAACTTTTACTCGTCCTAAATTGTGCGATTCTACATATTTTTTCGTTGCTGCAATTGCTTCTTTAACGGTTAATCCATTGAGCACCAAATTACAATATAGCTCAACTCCAGATTTTGGCGAGTTACAAACAATTCCGTCTTTTGCATCGTAACTTTCATTGCTGACATCGCAACCCTCAATCAATGGAATAATAGGCAAATTGAATTGTTTAGCAAATGCATAGTCTCGACTATCATGAGCAGGTAAAGCCATAATTGCACCAGTTCCGTATCCTGCAAGTACATAATCAGAAATCCAAATAGGTACTTCTTCGCCTGTAAATGGATTTATAGCATACGAACCTGAGAAAACACCAGTTACACTGCGATCCGAAATACGTTCACGTTCAGTACGTTTTTTTGTACGTTCCAAATATGCCTCTACTGCATCAGCACATTCGGGTTTTGTGAGTTCGGCTACAAGTTCGCTTTCTGGTGCTAATACCATAAACGTTACACCGAACATTGTGTCGGCACGAGTAGTGAATATGGTAAATTCCATATCGCTATCTTTTACCTTGAATTGCACTTCAGTTCCTTCGGAACGACCAATCCAATTTTTTTGCGTTTCCTTGAGTGAATCGGTCCAGTCAATTGTTTCCAATCCTTCTAGTAAGCGTTGTGCATAAGCCGACACACGTAAACTCCACTGACGCATCACACGTTGCTCAACGGGATAACCTCCACGTACCGAAAGTCCTTCACTCACTTCATCATTTGCCAATACGCAACCCAATTTTGGGCACCAGTTTACTTTTGTGTCGGCAAGATATGCAATACGATAATTCATCAATATTTCTTGCTGATGTTTTTCGTCCCAACCGTTCCACTCATCGGCAGTAAACGTTGGGGTTTCGCTTTGAGCAGCTCGTACGTCAGCATTTCCTTGCTTACTAAAAATTTCTATAAGTTCCGAAATTGGACGAGCTGCATTTGCTTCGCAACTATACCAATGCAAGAACATTTTTTGAAATGCCCATTGTGTCCATTTATAATAATCAGCATCGCAAGTGCGAACCTCACGATTCCAATCATAACAAAAACCTATTTTATTAAGTTGTTCGCAATATCGTGCAATATTTTTTTCGGTAGTAACAGCTGGATGTTGACCTGTT
>JAGCIZ010000171.1 GCA_017648235.1 Paludibacteraceae bacterium | reverse complement strand
TTGTTACTATCGTAACGGAGAATGGGGAAAATTGGAACTTTCTTCAGAAGAAACATTAAATATTCACATGGCAGCTACTTGTTTGCATTACGGACAAGAAGCTTTCGAAGGGCTAAAAGCTTTCCGTGGAAAAGATGGAAAAATTCGTATTTTCCGTCCAGAAGCAAACGCAGAACGTTTACAAAGCACTTGCGATGGTATTTTGATGCCACTTTTGCCAACAGAGAAATTCATTGAAGCCGTTAAAATGGTTGTTAAAGCCAACGAACGTTTTATACCTCCATACGAAAGTGGAGCTTCTCTTTATATTCGTCCTTTACTTATTGGTATTGGCGCTCAAGTAGGTGTACGTCCTGCAAACGAATATTTATTCATGATTTTTGTAACACCTGTTGGACCTTATTTCAAAGGTGGATTTTCTACAAATCCTTATGTTATAATTCGTCAATATGACCGTTCTGCACCTTTAGGAACAGGAACTTATAAGGTTGGTGGAAATTACGCTGCAAGTCTTAAAGCAAACAAATTAGCTCACGATTTAGGTTATAGTTGTGAATTTTATCTTGATGCTAAAGAGAAAAAGTATATAGATGAGTGTGGAGCAGCAAACTTCTTTGGTATAAAAGACAATACATACATCACTCCAAAATCTTCTTCAATTCTTCCTTCTATTACCAATCGCAGTTTGATGCAATTGGCTGAAGATATGGGAATGAAAGTTGAACGCCGTCCTATTTTGGAAGAGGAATTAGCAACCTTTGAAGAAGCTGGAGCATGCGGAACAGCAGCTGTTATTAGCCCTATCGAACGCATCGACGATTTGGAAAACAACAAATCATACGTCATTGCAAAAGATGGCAAACCTGGTCCAATTAGCGGAAAACTATATAACAAGTTGCGTGCTATTCAGTATGGCGACGAACCAGATACTCACGGCTGGGTTACAATTGTAGAATAACTAAATGAGACACACACTTCACATATTTTTTATAGTATTAGTTTTAAGCATATTTGCAACATCTACAAAAGCAGAAACCGCAATAAAACTAAATGCTGTATATGCATGTGGAGGGGTTCTGAATCCTGCTGTAGAAATAGCTGTTCACAGAAATTTTACCGTACAACTAGAAGGTGTGGCATCTTTTTACCAATCACTTACATTGGGAAAGAAAATAAAAAATATGCCACTTCTTCTTGGATTGGGATTTGCCGAAGCACATTGGTTTCCAAAGGAGAGTTTCAAGGGATTTTATTGCGGACCAACTATTGGATATGGCATTTTCAAAATGCAAAAATACAATTATTGGGGAACGGATAAATTTCAGCATGGAACCGCACTTTTCCTTGGAGCCGTAATTGGCTATCAATGGCAAGTAAAAAAGTGGACTTTTGACCTTTTTGCTGGTGGAGGTTGGATTCGTAGTGTTTACGAAGGTTACGAGCCTGATGGTAAAGGAAATTTTAAGCGTTATGATATTGGGACATATCCGGGAGAATACAACGTCAGTGCTGAATGGTTGCCTTTTAAGGCGGGGTTAATGATTGGTTATAGACTTTAACAAATGAAAACTATTTTTTCAAAAGACATAGAATTTGATTTGAAAAGCTGCATTGATAAAATTGCAGCCGACAAAGTTTTCATACTAACCGACAACAATACACAGCAATATTGCTTACCAAAGATAAAAAGCATTGTTGAAAGTTTTTGTGCCGACATTATTACTATTCCTTCCGGCGACGACAATAAAAATCTTAACTCACTTGCTCTTGTGTGGGAATACTTGAGTAAAAACAATGCATCTCGCAAAAGTTTACTTATAAATATTGGTGGCGGAATGATTACCGATTTAGGTGGTTTTGCGGCATCAACTTTCAAACGTGGCATTCGTTACATCAACATTCCAACTACACTTCTTTCAGTAGTAGATGCAGCAACAGGAGGTAAAACGGGCATTAACTTTTGTGGATTAAAAAACGAGATTGGTGTTATAAATCCTGCCGAATTTGTGCTGATAAATGTAGACTTTTTCGAAACGTTAGATAAAAACAATCTACTATCTGGTTATGCAGAAATGATCAAGCATGCTTTGATTTCGAACGAAGAAAACTGGAAAAACATTATCAGTTTTGACTTAGATAGTTTTAATCTTGTAGCATTAGAACCTCTTTTGAAAGATTCTCTGCAAGTTAAAGAAAATATTGTTGCCAAAGACCCCAAAGAAGAAAATTTACGTAAAGCACTTAATTTCGGGCATACGTTTGGTCATGCGTTAGAGAGTCTTTCGTATGAGCAGGGAAAACCTGCTCTCCATGGATTTGCAGTTGCTTGGGGAATGTTGTGCGAACTCTATCTTTCACACACACGACTAGCATTTCCAAAAGAAATATTGCTTGTTTACAGACAAATACTGAAAGATTTCTACGGGTTTTACACCATAAATTGCAAGGATTACGAAAGAATTTTTGAACTGATGACGCACGACAAAAAAAACGAATCTTCACAAATCAATTTTACATTACTTTCAAATATTGGAGAAATAAAAATAAACCAAACAGCTACCAAAGATGAAATTTTTGAAGTTCTTGATTTCTATCGCGAAGTAGCACCTTAAAATATTTAAAAATAGCATGAAAATAGCACTTATAGGATACGGAAAAATGGGCAAAATAATCGAAAGGATTGCCCTTGAACGCGGACACGAAATTGTTTGTAAAATAGACATTGACAATCAAAACGACTTTGAATCCGAAGCATTTGCTTCTGCCGATGTTGCCATTGAGTTCACCGCTCCAAGCGTAGCCATTGCCAACTATCGAAAAGCATGGAAAGCAGGTGTTGCAGTAGTTTCTGGAACTACTGGTTGGAACGCCCAAATGCCTGAAATAAAAGCAGAAATTGAAAAAAACAATTACACACTTTTTTGGGCATCAAACTTCAGTCTTGGTGTAAATATCTTTTTTGAGTTGAACAAGCATTTGGCAAAAATCATGAACAACTTCCCTGCTTATGATGCAAAAATGACAGAAACTCATCACATTCACAAACTTGATGCTCCAAGCGGAACTGCAGTAACCTTGGCTGAAGGTATTTTAGAAAACATCGAACGCAAATCGGAATGGATTTTGGGAGAAAGCAACGTAGAAAATCAACTTTCGATAGAAGCTATTAGAGAAGGTGAAGTTGCTGGAATTCATACTATAAAATACCAAAGTGAAGCCGATTTTATAGAAATCACTCATCATGCCTACAACCGCGAAGGATTTGCACTTGGAGCTGTGCTTGCTGCTGAATTCACATGTGGCAAAAAAGGCTTTTTAGGAATGAACGATATGCTTAAATTTTAAGAAAAAGGTCTTATGCATAAAGCAGGTTTTGTAAATATTGTAGGTAACCCGAACGTAGGAAAATCAACTTTGATGAACGCGTTAGTCGGGGAACAAATTTCTATCATCACCTCCAAAGCACAAACAACTCGTCATCGGATTTTGGGAATCGTAAATGGAGCTGATTTTCAAATTGTCTATTCAGATACTCCAGGAGTTCTAAAGCCAAACTACAAATTGCAAGAATCTATGCGTGGTTTTTCTAATTCTGCACTTAATGATGCCGATGTTCTGCTTTATGTAACAGATGTTTTCGACTCAAGCGAAAAGAATAAAGATTTTCTTGACAAGGTTTCTCAAACTGATGTAGCAACAATTCTTATAATCAATAAAATTGATTTAATTGATGAAGCAAAACTCATTGAATTGGTAGATTTCTGGAAAAAACGCTTGCCAAAAGCAGAGATTCTTCCTATCTCAGCTATTGAGAAATTCAACATTGAAGCTTTGCTAAAACGAATAAAAGAACTACTTCCCTATTCTCCTCCATTCTTCGACAAGGACTCCTTGACCGATCGTCCAGAACGCTTTTTTGTAACAGAAATCATTCGTGAAAAAATTCTTTTGAATTACGACAAAGAGGTTCCATACTCCGTTGAAGTTGCCGTTGAAGAATTCAAAGAAGAAGATGAAATTATCCGAATTAGCGCTGTTATTTTCTGTGAAAGAGATTCCCAAAAAGGCATTCTTATTGGCAAAGGTGGAAAATCATTAAGAAAAGTTGGAACAGAGGCTCGCAAAGACATTGAAATATTTTTCAATAAGAAAATTTTCCTTCAACTATTTGTAAAAGTAGAAAAAGATTGGAGAAATAGAGAACAAAAACTTCGTAGTTTCGGCTATCAATTAGAGCACAAAAACTAATTTTTAGAAAGGATAACCTATCGCAAAATGAAATGCTATATCATCAGCAGTAAGATTGCTTCTCCATCGCTCAGAAACTGATTTTGAAGGGTCATATAGTTTTATTCCCATATCTACACGAACAATAAAAAAGTTGAAATCTGCTCGCAAACCTACGCCATAACTACAAGCAATTTGTCTGTAAAAATCAGAAAACTTAAACAATCCTCCTGGTTGATCTTCATAACTCTTTATTGTCCAAATGTTTCCTGCATCAAAAAACGCAGCACCTTCAATCAACCAAAACATTTTGAATCTATATTCCAAACTCAAATCGAACTTTATGTCGCCAGATTGACGCATAAAGTCAATTGCACCAGATTGATTGTGATAATTTCCTGGGCCTAAATCACGGACAGACCATCCTCGCACACTATTTGCGCCACCACTAAAATAACGCTCCTCAAAAGGCATAATATTTCCGTTCCCATATGGAAAACCTATTCCTAAAGCAGCATGAAACGCAATGCGATTTTTATCATTTATGTACTTATTATATGCAAAGTCAACTTCTCCTTTCACAAACTGAGCATAGGGAACTTTTCCTATTCTAAAAATTCCATCCGCATCTTTCTCCTGATTTATTGCGTGACTAATTCCATAAAGAAGATTTCCTGCTGTCTTTGCTCTAACACGAATTGTCATATAATCACGATTTGTATAGTTCTCTCTTTGAGTTGTATATGTAAAACCTCCTCCCAAACGCATAATAAACTGATCCTCAAAACTAAAACGCAAAGAAGAAGTGCTACTCATATACGTTTGTTCAAAACTTGGTGTTTTGAATGGAAGATAAACATAACTTATATCCAATAAATCAAAATTATAACGGAGTCCTAAACGTCTATTCCAAACATATTTAATACCTGCATTAACTACGTCTCTTTGGTATTGTGGACGTGTTTGATGATTGTAACCAACAGAGAACTCCGTATTTGCTTTTGTTCTCCTTTTTGAATCCTTCTTTAGAGGGAAAATAAGCATAGGGACATTTAGCGAGATATTTCCCCCTATATCATTAGACGTATAAAGTTTATTATCCAAAATACCTAAAGCCTCGTAAGCTCCTCTAAAATTAACACTTAAGGACTCTCCACCTCGAAAAAGATTCTTATACGAATAACCAATTTCTCCTGCAACTCCAAAATTCCCATCTGAATTAGTTCCCTCTATTTCTACTGAAAAAGAGTGATTTTTATCTTTATTTATAATGATATAACAATCCAATAATTCATCCGACACTTCCCTAAAATTGACATTTACATACTTTACTGGAGCCAACGAGTTCAAAGAAGAAACTGTTCTTTCTACATATAAATCTTGGTAGTACTTTTGAGGTTCCAAAAATATATGTGAAACCAAAACCTTTGGTCTCAAATAACGCTTTTTCCCATAAATAATGTGAATATCACGATATGTAACAGTATCAACAAAAGAAGATGCCGATGCTTCTGTAATTACATAAATTTTATTGATTTTCTTCCGTAGAAATGGATTAACAAGTGTAGAATCTTCACTATTAAATTCAGGCAACATCGTCATTTTCAAATCAATAGTTTTATTCTTTTGTAAACTATCCGCCTCCAAATAAAGCATCTCTTTTTTGAAATGATAGTATCCCCTATTACGAAGAATATTTGTTATCCGACTACGCTCGGCATCCATATTATCAAGATTGAAAATATCTCCTTCTTTAATCAACGTTTCCGTAAACTTATGATTTTGAACAAAATAAGAAGCAGAATCGTCCTTAAGATTTAACTCATAGGAGTTAACAAAATATGGCTCGTTTGTTTTAACGAAATAGACAACATCAGTTTTTTGTTTTTTCTCGGAAACCTCTGCTACCACTTCAGCACGCATATAGCCTTTGTTGGCCAACCTACGTTTAAGTTCCACAATAGTCTTTTCTGTATAAACAGAATCGTATATCACAGGAGGTTCCCCTATTTTTCTCAACCATCGATTTATCCGTTTCGTAGTATCTCGCCCAGAAGAATTGTAAACCCCTAATTTTACTCGCATTAAATTAAACACTTTTTTATTAGGAGTTTGTTGTATATAATGCTTCAAGTCTTCAGTTGAAAAGTCCTTATTTTCAGACTTTATTTTTACCTTATTGAGCAGTGTTTCATTTTCTGGAACATACTTTGTAATGCTACACGAAGAAAAAAATAGTAGCAAAATAATACAGGAAAAAAAAACACGGTAACGCTTTTTCATTTCTAGGATATTTTTTCAGTTCCAGAGGCCGATTTCGTGCAAATATAATCGTTTTTTTTTACTTTTGTAGGACAAGATTTCTATTAATGTTATCGAAAAATAAAATAAAATTCATTCACTCTCTTAGCATAAAAAAGAACCGAGATTCCTTGGAATTATTTTGTGCCGAAGGGGAAAAATGCGTAGAAGATTTACTCTCTCATTTTAAGTGCCAAACGCTTATTGCTACAAAAGAATGGATTGAAGAAAAACAGTTCAAAGCAAAGGAGATTATTTATATAACTTCGGCAGAAGAACTCAAACCGATTTCTTCACACAAAACACCCCAACCTGTCTTTGCAGTTTTTGAAAAGTCTGCAAAAGATTTGATTGTTAATGACTTATTTTCACAATTATCGTTAGTCCTCGACGAAGTACAAGACCCTGGAAATCTTGGAACTATTGTTCGCATTGCAGATTGGTTTGGTATTCATAACATCATCTGCTCTAAAAATACGGTAGACATCTTTAATCCAAAAGCCTTACAAGCAACCATGGGAGCCGCTGCAAGAGTTTGTGTTCACTACGTTGATTTAGTTGATTTTTTGAAAAAAATTCTTAATAAGAATCCCAATTTCCCAATCTATGGAACATTCCTTTCCGGAGAAAATATTTACGAAACACCTCTTGATAAAAATGGACTCATCGTTATGGGAAACGAAGGGAATGGTATTTGTAAAGAAATTGAGAATTTAGTGTCTCAAAAGTTACTTATTCCAAACTATCCCCAAGGAGAAAAAACATCAGAATCACTTAATGTTTCAGTTGCAACAGCAATTGTTTGTGCAGAATTTAGAAGACGCTTTTTATAATCACCCCCTACCCTTTTTTTGCAAAAAGTTTATCAATCATATCTCGCCGACCTATTCGCAACAAAAGTTGTTTGATTTGCGCTTTACTTTCTGGTTTATACCAAAAAAAGAACTGACGCTGAGAAAGTTTTTCTTGTTTTGTTTTTGCCACAAAAATTGGCTTCATTGTATAAGGATCAAGTCCTGTATGATACATTTCCGTTGCCAAAGTCATTGGTGTTGGAGTAAAATCTTGTACCTGCTCAAGTTGAAAATTCAGTTTTTTTGTTTCTATAGCCAATTCCGCCATATCTTGCAACTCGCACATCGGATGGCTCGAAATGAAATAAGGAATAATTTGTTGGTTAAGTTTAGCCAACGAATTAACTCGATCAAACAATTTATTAAAATCCTTAAACAAAGAGAAACTTGGTTTTCTCATTGCCGATAAAACTCTTTTAGAAGTATGCTCCGGAGCAACCTTTAATCTTCCCGAAACATGATTTTTAATCAATTCTTCAGCATATTCATAATTGATCTTATTTACCTCATTATCATCTGTTTTGTGCAAAATCAAATCGTATCTCACTCCACTACCAATAAAACTTTTCTTAATGCAAGATAATTGATCAACCTCTTTGTAAAGAGAAAGCAAAGACTGATGATTATTATTCAAATTCTTGCATACAGAAGGAAATAAACACGATGGACGTCTGCATTTCTCACAAAGTTTCGTTTTTTTTCCTCGCATCTGATACATATTTGCCGAAGGACCTCCTAAATCACTTAAGTAACCTTTGAAGTCGGGCATCTCTGCAATTTTCTTAATCTCCTTGATGATAGATTCCTTACTCCGAGAAACCACAAATTTCCCTTGATGCATTGAGATGGTACAAAATGAACAACCTCCAAAACAACCACGGTGAGTATTTACTGAAAATTTTATCATCTCAAAAGCAGGAATTGTTTTCCCCTTATATTTGGGATGTGGTAGACGAGTAAAAGGCAGTTCAAAAACCGCATCAAGTTCCTCACTTGTCATAGGGACGAAAGCCGGATTTACTACAACATATTTATCATCAACAGGCTGCACAATGGTTGCCTGAACCATTTTATTTGATTCCTCTTCTATTTTTCGAAATGTTTCGGCCGAAAGTTGTTTTTGTTTACAACAACTCTCATGAGAAGCTACAAAAATAACATTCTCCATATTTGGCCTTTGATTTGAAAGATATGCCACCTGATGAATTTTATGACAATCCTCAATATTAGCTCCATTTTTGAGATTTTGAGCTATTTGCGCCATTGGCTTTTCGCCCATTCCGTAAACAAGCAAATCTGCTTTTGTATCTACCAAAATGCTTTTATGAATACTATCAGTCCAATAATCATAATGAGAAAAACGGCGCAAACTTGCTTCTATTCCTCCAATTATAAGAGGAACATCTGGAAAAAGTTTTTTGATTATTTGTGAATAAACAATAGTACAATTATCAGGTCTCAAACCAGCACGACCATCAGGAGAATAAGCATCGTTGGAACGCAAACGCTTATTGGCTGTATAATGATTCACCATCGAATCCATACATCCCGCCGAAATAGCAAAAAACATTCTTGGTTTTCCAAATTTCTTAAAATCACGATGGTCTCCATGCCAATCAGGCTGAGGAACAATAGCAACACGCAGCCCTTCTGCCTCCAAAACTCTTCCGATAACTGCTGCTCCAAACGAAGGATGATCTACATATGCATCTCCAGAAAAAAGTACAACATCGACATAATCCCAATTTCTTAGTTCACATTCCTTTTTAGTGGTTGGCAAAAAATCGGTAAGCCGAAAATTATGCATACGTGTCTTTTTTGGTTATTTTATAAATATTTTTTCTTCAAAAAAAACAGTAGAACTATAAGCCGGGTTCTGTATCTCAAAAAATTGGATGTTTGTCATTTATCTACGACAAATGTCACCACTTGCCTCTATCGATCTACCCCTCGACATCGAGCGAGCCACTCTACATACGTCGATATACTTGATCTTTCAACCCATAAGGCGTACGGCTAAGCATGTTACCACACCTACCGGTGAGCTCTTACCTCACCTTTTCACCCTTATTTTGCAAAAACAAAACGGTTATTTTCTGTTACGCTACTTCGACCTCACGACCGACTTCCCGTTAAGAAGTATGGCGCTCTGCGTTGCCCGGACTTTCCTCTTCTCTTCAAAAAAAGAAGCGACAAACCATTCTACTGTTTTACAAAGGCAAAAGTAATGAAAAGTTATGAGCAAAACCACTCTAAAAAAATTATAAAATCTTGTTTAACTAAAAAATAGAAATTATATAATGACTTTTCACATCAACCTTTTATTTCTATTCACTATTTTTGCAAAAAAAGAATAAACTATGGATTTTCAAAAATTAGCAGAACAATACAAAAGTGAGTTATTAGATAAAGTTTTACCTTTTTGGTTAAACAACTCACAAGACAAAGAATTTGGAGGATACTTCACTTGTCTTGAACGCAATGGTTCGGTATTTGACACCGACAAATTCATTTGGTTACAAGGAAGAGAAGTTTGGATGTTTGCAACGCTTTACAATAAAGTTGAAAAACGTCAAGAGTGGCTCGATTGTGCCATTCAAGGTGCTGAATTCTTAAAGAAATATGGTCACGATGGAAACCTTAATTGGTACTTTTCACTCGATCGCGAAGGAAATCCTTTGGTTGAACCTTATAACATTTTTTCTTACACATTTGCAGTAATTGCATTTGGACAATTGAGTATTGCTACGGGCAGTAAGGAATACGCAGAAATTGCGAAAAAAACTTTTGACATTGTTCTTTCAAAAGTTACAAATCCAAAAGGAAAATGGAACAAATCCGTTGCAGGAACTCGCAATATGAAAAGTTTTGCTTTGCCGATGATTCTTTGCAACGTTGCACTCGAAATAGAATCACTTTTAGAACCCGATTTCCTAAAAAACACAATAGATACTTGTATTCACGAAGTAATGGAAGTTTTCTATCGTCCAGAATTAGGTTTAATTGTTGAACACATTGGAACCGATGGCGAATTGAAAGACAACTTTGACGGACGTTTGCTCAACCCGGGACATGCTATTGAAGCAATGTGGTTTATAATGGATTTAGGAGCTCGCTTGGGTAGAAAAGATTTGATAGAAAAAGCTGTAGAAATAGCTCTTAACGAAGTTGAATATGGTTGGGACAAAGAATATGACGGAATTTTCTACTTCATGGATCGCTTAGGTCACCCTACTCAGCAACTAGAATGGGATCAGAAACTTTGGTGGGTACACATTGAAACACTTATCACCATGATAAAAGGTTATCAACTCACAGGCAATGAAAAATGTCTTGAGTGGTTTGAGCGTGTACACAATTATGTTTGGACTCATTTTGTCGATGAAGAATATCCTGAATGGTATGGCTATTTGAATCGCCAAGGCGAAGTTCTTCTTCCGCTAAAAGGCGGTAAATGGAAAGGCTGCTTCCACGTTCCACGCGGACTTTTCCAATGCTGGCAAATACTTGAATCGTTGGCTAAAAATAATTAATGAAAAAACGAGTAATAATTTCGGTAACGAGTGAC
>JAGCIZ010000170.1 GCA_017648235.1 Paludibacteraceae bacterium | reverse complement strand
TTTGGTGAAAAAAGAAGATAAAGTAAAAGCCCTTAATGCGTTGAGCGATAAACTCTTTAAACAAAAATAAATAATGATTAAAGGTTCTTTTCCTATAGAGAAGTTTCGTGAGTTACAAACTCCGTTTTATGCTTACGACAAGGAGTTGTTGCAAAAAACGTTGGATGCTATAAATGCAGAGTCGAAAAAATATGGCTATCATGTGCATTATGCGGTTAAAGCAAATGCAAATCCTACGATTTTACAGATGATTTGTTCTGCGAATTTAGGAGCAGATTGTGTAAGTGGGGGAGAAGTAAGAGCTGCTATTAAGGCAGGTTTCCCTTCTGATAAAATTGTGTTTGCAGGAGTGGGCAAGGCCGATTGGGAAATAGAGTTGGCGTTGGATAATGATATTTTTTGTTTTAATGTTGAGTCGGAACCAGAATTGGAAAATATCAACGATTTGGCTTCTCAAAAAAACAAAATTGCTCGTGTGGCTTTGCGAATAAATCCAAATGTAGATGCGCATACTCATTCATATATCACAACAGGATTGAACGAGAATAAATTTGGATTTTCTATTGAATCGTTGCCACAAGTAGTTGTGTTACTGAAAAAACTTAGCAATGTCAAACTTGTTGGGCTTCATTTTCATATAGGTTCTCAGATTACGGATATGTCTGCTTTTCAGGATCTCTGCATTAAAATAAACGAGTTGCAAGATTTTCTAAGGGAAAAGAATATTCGTTGTCAGCATATTAATGTGGGAGGAGGCTTGGGAATAAATTATCAACATCCAAATCATGTTCCTATTGCGGATTTTGATTCTTATTTTAAGGTGTTTAACGATTATTTGAAGAAAGAAAAAGATCAAATCGTGCATTTTGAATTAGGAAGATCCGTTGTGGCTCCTTGTGGAAGTTTGATAACAAAAGTTCTTTATGTGAAGAAAGGTACTAGTAAGCAATTTGCTATTGTTGACGCAGGAATGACAGATTTAATACGTCCAGCGTTGTATCAAGCTTATCATCATATTGAGAATGTGACTTCTTGTGGATTAGAGGAAAAGTATGATATTGTAGGTCCAATTTGTGAATCGAGTGATACTTTTGCTAAGGATTATACGATGAATGCTGCCAAACGTGGGGATTTGCTAGCTTTGCGTTCAGCAGGAGCGTACGGAGAAATAATGGCATCTCGCTATAACTTGAGAGAGTTGCCTAAATCCTATTTTTTCTAATAGAGAAGAGATGTTAGGAAATATTTTTGCACTTGGTCTGATAGTTGTTTTTTGTTTTCAAGTATATTATTATTTGCGCTATTTTCTTGTTGTCTTTTGGGCGGAAAGAAAACAAAGGAAAGGTAAGTCTAATTTCCTGACAGAGCAACCTCCTGTTTCTGTTGTTATTTGCTCAAAAGATGAATCAGAAAATTTGCAAAAGTTTCTTCCTTCTATTTTAGAACAAGATTATCCAAATTTTGAAGTTATTGTAGTTAATGATGGCTCCACAGATACTACAAGTGAAGTATTGTCTGTATTTAAGCAAAAATACTGTAACTTGTATGAGACGTACATTCCTCAATCGACAGAGATTATTAGCCGTAAAAAATTAGGATTAACTCTTGGTATTAAGGCCGCTAAAAACGAGATTTTGCTTTTTACTGATGCAGATTGTAAAGCTGTAAGTCGTCAGTGGATCAGTGAAATGGTAAAGAACTTTACTCCTGAAACGGAGTTTGTTCTTGGTTGTGGATTGTACATGTATGAGAAAAGTTTTGTTAACCGCCTGATTTCATATGATACGCTTACCATTGCGTTACAGTATTTAGGTTTCGCCTTTGCGGGAAAACCTTATATGGGAGTTGGTAGGAACCTTGCTTATCGTAAATCTACTTTTATTTCGCATAAAGGATTTGCAGGTTTCTTGCATGTTCAGTCGGGTGACGATGATTTGTTTGTAAATGCTTGGGCAACGGCAAAAAATACGAGAATAGAAACTTCTACACAAAGTGTGACTTATTCTGTTCCAAAACAAACTTTCAAGGAGTGGCTTTCTCAAAAGGATAGGCATCTATCAACTTCGTCAATGTACAAAAAAAATGATTTGTGCAGAATAGCAGGTGAACTTGGAACTCGAACCTTGTTTTATGCTTTTTTTGTTTTGTCGCTTTGTTTCTGGAATCCTATTTCAGGGTCAATAGCGTTGTCTCTTTTTTTATTGAGATTAGCACTCCAAGTTGTTATATTCAATCTTTCATATAGAAAAATTGCTCAAGTGGAGCGTGTCTTTCATGTTGATGTTCTTCTTTTTGATATCCTTTTGCCCTTGATAAGTTTATTTCTAAAAAGTAGAAATAAGCTTTTTAGAAAAAGAAATCAACTTTATAAGTGGAAATAAAAGAGAGTTTGGAGATGAAAAAAATTGTAGCAATAGGAAATGCTTTGGTAGATGTACTTTCGATTATCAAATCGGATGCAGTGTTGGATTCTTTGAACTTGTTGAAGGGCGGCATGCAGTTGATTGGTGCTCAAAAAATGCAAGAGATAGGCAACTTAACAGTAGATTTAGAAAAGAAAATGGTTCGTGGAGGCTCTTCCGCAAATACAATATCTGGACTTGGAAATCTTGGTGTTGATGCAAAATTTATTGGAAAAATAGGAAACGATGAAGTTGGAGATTTTTTCAAGAATGACATCCAAAGTTGTAATGTAAAAGAGCAACTTCTGCTTTCGGAACTTTATTCGGGAAGATGTTTGGTACTTATTTCTCCAGATGGGGAACGAACCATGAATACTCATCTTGGAGCAGCAAGTGGGTTGCATGCAGACGAGATAGTTTCAGAAATGTTCGATGGTTACGATATTCTTCATATTGAAGGTTATTTGGTGCAAAATCATCAGTTGATTTGGAAAATTGCAGAAACGGCAAAAAAATGCGGATTAAAACTTTCAATTGATTTGGCAAGTTTCAATGTTGTAGAATCTAATTTGTCTTTTTTGAAAGAGTTATTGACAGAGTTTATTGACATAGTTTTTGCAAATGAAGAAGAAGCTGTTGCTCTCACTGGAGAATCTGCAGAAAAATCAGTTGAGACGATAGCTGCTATGTGCGAAATTGCTGTTGTGAAAGTCGGGAAAAGGGGCTCTTATGTAAAATCTGGAGACGAACTTTTTATCATAAAAACTAATCCTGTAAATGCAGTTGATACAACTGGTGCCGGTGATTTGTATGCATCAGGATTTTTGTTTGGTTTGGCAAATGGTTTTAATTTGCAACGATGTGGAGAAATTGGCTCTCTTGTAGCGAGCAAAATTGTGCAAGTGGTGGGCACAAAAATGGATAACGAAACTTGGGATGAAATAAAAAGAGCGATCTATGCCTAGAAAAAAAGTACTTAAACCATCCAATCGTCCAACTCTTAGTCGGAAAAATCGCATGACTTTTCTGCTCAATGATGAGGAAAAAAAAGCCTTTGATAGGTATGTGAGAAAGTATCGAGTAAAAAACCAATCTCGTTTTTTGCGAGAACTAGTGATGCTTGCTGTGATTCGTCAACTTGAAGAAGATCATCCAACTCTATTTTAATAAGCTGTTTCTCTAGAAATTTATATACATATTTACGTCTTCGGCACTGATTGTGTTTTCGCAAAGGATAATTAGCCGTTCAACAATGTTCCTGAGTTCTCGAATATTTCCAGGCCACGAGTAATTTTTTAGCGTCTCAATTGCGGATTCGTCGAAGGTTTTCGTTGGGATACCTTGCTCTGCACATATTAAGGTGGAGAAATGTTCAATAAGAAGAGGAATATCATTTTTTCTATCTTCTAATTTGTCGACATGAAGAGGGATAACATTTAGACGATGAAAAAGATCTTCTCTGAAATTGCCTTTTTTTATTTCTTCTTTTAAGTTTTTATTTGTGGCGGCAATTACGCGTACATTGATTTTTGTTAATTTATCGCTACCAACAGGAGAAATAACATTCTCTTGCAAACATCGTAATACTTTGGCTTGAGCGGAAAGAGCCATATCGCCTATCTCGTCGAGAAAGATTGTTCCTCCATCTGCTTGTTCGAACTTTCCTATTCTTTGTTTAATAGCAGAGGTAAAAGCTCCTTTTTCGTGTCCAAAAAGCTCACTTTCAATTAGTTCTGATGGAATTGCAGCGCAGTTTACTTCCACAAAAGGCATATTTGATCGATTGCTTTGTAGAAAGATCTGTCGCGCTACAACTTCTTTCCCAGTTCCATTCTCTCCTGTAATCAATACCCGTGCGTCTATTGGAGCAATGGTGGAAATCATTTTTCGCAAACGTTCTATTGAAGGAGACTTTCCAATCATTTCATATTTTTTGTCAATTTTCTTCTTTAGATGTTTTATTTCTGAGGTTTGTTTCTTTTGGTTTAAGGCATTTCGAACAACTATCAGTAGCCGATTCAAATCTATTGGTTTCTCAATAAAATCGTAGGCGCCTTTTTTTATGCAATCGACAGCTGTTTCTATATTTCCATGCCCAGAAATCATGATAACGGGACTTTCAATCTCTTTTTCTTTGATTTTTTGCAATAATTCAATGCCGTCCATTTGTGGCATCTTTATATCGGAAAAGATAACTTGATATTCGTTTTTTTCTAATGATTTGAGAGCCTCAAATCCATTTTCTGCAACATCGATGTTATATCCTTCTACTTCTAGAATATCTTTCAACGTATTGCGAATGCTTCGCTCATCGTCGATGATTAAAATTTTTGCCATAAAAAAGGTGTTTTTTGTATGCTTTTTGGGTAGCAAAGATAAAAATAGTGAATAGAAAAAATTAAACATCAAAAGCAAAATTTTCTATCTTTGCGACAGGATATTATTTTTTTGTGATTATGAGAAAAGGAATTTTTTTAGTTGCAATAGCTTTTTTGTTTTTTGGTTGTGTAGATAATGGTAGACTTTTACCAAATGCTTCGGGAACAGCCTTTGAAGTATTAGTTGTAATTGACGATAAGGATTGGAATCAGCCATGTGGTAAAGCAATTTTTGATATGCTGAACACAGATGTCCCAAATCTGCCACAATCGGAACCAATGTTCAAAATATCTCATGTTCCTCATGCTAATTTTGATAGTTATTTGCGTCCAGCTCGCAACTTGGTTATTGTTTCGATTTCTCCTGAAAAATATACTCAAGCTAAAGTAGTTTACGCAAAAGAACGTTGGGCAAAAACACAGGCTATTGTTTCTCTAAATTCTCCAAATCAAGAAGAATTGGAACTTATAGTGAAAAAAGAGCAAGAGAAAATAATTCGCTACTTTGTAGAGATGGAAAGAGAGAGGTTTTCTGCTTATCTCAAAAAGAAACACAATGCGGCATTTTCTCAAAAGGCTAAAGAAATGTTTGGAATTGAAATTAATATTCCTTTAGATATGTGTCAAATAAAAGAGGGAGAAAACTTTGTATGGTTTACCAATGCAAGTTCAAAGACTCGTCAAGATATTGTGATTTATTCTTACCCATATACTTCGCAAGAGATGTTCACGCTCGAAAAATTGATAGAAAAAAGGGATTCTGTGTTGAAGGAGAATGTGCCTGGTCCGGAAGAAGGTTCCTATATGGGAACAGAAACTTATTACGAGCAACCCGTTTTGCATGAATTTTTGCTCAATAATGCTTATTGTGCCGAGGTTAGAGGTTTGTGGAAAATGTGTAACGGAAGTTTAATGGGAGGACCATTTGTTAGCCATAGCAGATTGGATGAGATAAGTCAGCGTATCATT
>JAGCIZ010000169.1 GCA_017648235.1 Paludibacteraceae bacterium | reverse complement strand
TTTGCAAACAAACTTGATGCAGAAATTAAAATAGTGGCCTCTCTAGATAAACTAAGAGCAGAGGATGGCGAAAAGTTCGACAAATTAATGTCACAAACTAATAGGTACATGCGTTGTTTGGAAAAACTTCACCTGAGAGATTGGGTGCTTCGCCGCAATATATCTGTTTGCGAATTCCTAGCACGTTTTTTTGGGGTTATTTTTGTACTTCCATTTTTCTTGCTTTCATTCCTACTAAATGTAATTCCATACAATGTTCCTTCTCTTGTAACTCGCAAACTAAAGGATCCAATGTTGATGTCCTCGTTTTACTTTGGCATTGGAGCATTAATTTCATATCCACTTTGGTTTATCATTTTGTCTATCATAGCCATCGTTATTACAAAAACTTGGTGGGTAAGTTTAGTAATTTTACCATTGTTACCTTTGAGTTTAGTTACGTTCTTGAACGGAAAAGTTTTCATCAAAAAATTCATTCATCTTTGTCGCAAGTTCCGTTTTTGGTACCACGGAAATCCTATCTACAAAGAAGCATTGGATTTAAGAGAAAAGATTGTAAAAACATTAAAAACTATTGTTAAATAACGCTTAATGAGAAAACTGATAAGATACGGATTGCTAGGAACAAATCTTCTTTTCATAGTATTTTTGTTTCTAGGAGTGCTGTCTCTAAAAGTCAGTTCGTCATTCTTATCATTTTTTGGTTTGTTCTTTCTCCCAATTGTAGTTATAAATCTTGTTTTTATTGTTCTTTGGTTGTTTGTAGAAAAGAAGTTTTGTCTTCTCTCCGTTGTAACACTGATGATATTTTCTCCGTACGTACAACGAGTTTTTCCAATAAGCAAAACAAAAACCAGCGAAGATTCTGACATTGTTCTTCTGACATACAACATCGCTCTGTTTAATTTCAACACAAAAACCAATGACATTTTGAACGAAATTCTACAGACTGATGCCGATATTGTTTGCTTGCAAGAGTTTGGTTTCTTTAGAAAAAACGATAAACGCGATCATGTTTTTGCAACATTAAAAAAAAAATATCCCTACAGGCATGTTTGGTATAAAAATCAGTTTTATAGTGCAGAAAGCGGGGTTTGTACTTTCTCAAAATATCCCATTATAAAAAAAAGAAAGATTCAATATGACTCTGAAAACAACATCAGTATTTTTTCTGATATTGTCATAGGAGAAGATACCGTTCGTGTAATTAATAACCATCTGGAATCGAACAAACTATCAGACAAGGAGAGAGAAAACTTTAGCAAAATAGAAGCTAATAAGGAAACTTTAACATTAATGGAGAAAATCTTTCACAAATACTCTTTTGCCAACCAAACGAGAGCAGAACAAGCCAAAGTTCTTGCTAAAGAGCGAGAAAATTCTCCTTACAAAACAATCATTTGTGGCGATTTTAACGATGTTGCAATGTCGTACGTCTACGAAACCATTAGCGGTGATATGAAAGATGTTTACATAGAAACTCAAACCGGAACAAATTACACTTTTTCCGAAGGTTTTCTTCGTTCTCACATCGACCATATATTGATCGACCCCTCTTTTACTCCAAAAAGTTGTGAAATAAAACATAACTCCAACCTCTCCGATCACTCCATGTTGGTTGGAAGATTTAGCATCAAATAACCATTAAATTTTTTTCTATGAGAACTATTCCTGCATCAGAACTGATAATCAATGAAGATGGTAGTATATTTCATCTGCATATCAAACCCGAGCAACTGGCTGATAAAGTTTTGCTTGTAGGCGATCCGGATAGAGTTTTGCTCGTAGCAAAACACTTCGACTCGATAGAGTGCGAGGTGTTGAATCGTGAATTTCATACCATAACGGGAATGTACAAAGGCAAACGCTTGTCATGTGTTTCTCATGGAATTGGCACAGACAATATAGACATTGTACTCACAGAACTAGATGCCTTGGTGAACATCGATTTTGAGAAAAGATGTGTCAAGGAACAACTCAAGTCGTTAACTTTGGTAAGAGTTGGCACTTCTGGTGGATTACAAATGGAATGTCCTGTTGGAAGTTATGTGGTTGCAAAGCGTTCGATTGGATTTGATGGCTTATT
>JAGCIZ010000168.1 GCA_017648235.1 Paludibacteraceae bacterium | reverse complement strand
CCTCCTGCACAAGAGGATACTACCTTAAAGATTGAATTTCCGGAAGAAGTCGTAGAAGCTTTAGATTCGGAAAATCCAGGTGTAGAGATCAATCAAGAGCAAAATAATAAAATCAAAGATTATGAATCGTATATGACGGATGCTTTAGGTATTGATAATTTTAATCAGATAAGAAAACTTTCATTGTATAGGTCATGCGATCCACGTATTCTAAGACAGTTAGTTGAAAAACTTAAAGCTAATCCTAATTGGCCCAATGGATATTCTGCATTAGCATTAGCGAACACATATAACTGGCGCGAACCAATAATGGACGTTATTAGTTTACTCGGCGATAATATGGCTCGCCTTATAAAGATTGCTATTTGGAAAATGCCAGATAATTGGAAGCGTTCCATTGCTGATATATACTCAGAACTATCTGATGTTAGTTACGAAGACTTATTTTCGGCAGAACGATACTTATCGTATAATTTATGTTCAACGCTTTCAATTATAAATGTATTGAAAAAATCATTTAATCCTGAGTCCCCAGACATATCGGGATTCATTGGTAGAGCAGCAAATGCATTTTTGCCTAAACTTGTATATCAACTAGAAGAATATGGATTACCGAGGATGATTAGTAGAAAAATTCAAGATTCTGGCTTAATTAATTTTGAGGACGAATCAATAGAAATATCTGAAATTATTGAACAGTTTAACAATATCGGTCAAGAAAACCTTATTGAAAATTTGAAAGATATTTTGCCATTTGATAAGTTTATTATTAATTATTTTTACGAAGGAATAAGTTGAACATAAAATGTCAATAAGCAACAATAAAAGTTGCTCCGAAACCATTTGATGAAAATAATAAGCTATGTGTTCCATTAATATCGACAATACCAAAGAATCTTACATACAAGTTCTGCAAGCCACTCATGGGGATGCACTAATTTTGCATTGTAACAAATCCGATAAAAGAGGAGTAATAGTCATTGATGGAGGACCTTCTCCTAATCCACGTTTTAATCCTTTTGTAAAAAAAAGGTGAAAATTTACATTGTCAAAAAAGATGAATGCTGATTGAAAAAATCAGCATTTTTTTTATTTCTGGCTGTAAAAAACTTCTTGTAGAAGATGTTTATTTGTGTGAAAAATTGTAATTTAGCGAAGTTTTTTTTTGACTGAAAAAATATGCAAGAACAAGACAGAATTATTAAAATCAACATTGAAGACGAAATGAAGTCTGCCTACATCGATTACTCGATGTCGGTAATTGTTTCGAGAGCTTTGCCTGATGTTCGTGATGGATTGAAACCTGTTCATAGACGTGTATTGTTTGGAATGAACGAGTTGGGCAACTACTCAAATCAGCCATACAAGAAATGTGCAAGAATCGTGGGTGAGGTTATGGGTAAGTACCATCCTCATGGCGACTCTTCTATATATATGACATTGGTGCGTTTGGCACAAGATTTCTCTATGCGTTATACACTTGTCGATGGACAAGGTAACTTTGGTTCAATTGACGGAGATACGCCGGCTGCTATGCGTTACACAGAGGCTCGTTTGTGTAAAATTGCAGAAGATATGTTGGTGGATTTGGATAAAAAAACGGTAGATTTTGCAAAGAACTTTGACGACACGTTGTCCGAACCAACCGTTTTGCCAACTCGTATTCCAAATCTTTTGCTCAATGGAGCATCGGGTATTGCAGTTGGTATGGCTACCAATATGGCTCCACACAACTTGAATGAAGTGGTTGATGCTACTAATGCATATATCGACAATAGTGATATTACTATTGAAGAATTGATGCAATACATCAAAGCACCTGATTTCCCAACAGGAGGTATTATTTACGGTTATGCTGGTGTAAAAGATGCATTTGAAACAGGTAAAGGACGTATCGTTATTCGCTCAAAAGCTGATATTGAAACTACATCAACAGGACAAGAAAAAATTATTGTAAACGAAATTCCTTATGGTGTAAACAAAAAAGAACTTATTGAGCATATTGCACAATTATGTTCTGACAAGAAAATAGAGGGCATCTCTAATATCAACGATGAATCGGATATGAACGGTATGCGTATTGTTATCGACATAAAAAAAGATGCAAACGCAAACGTTGTTCTTAACAAATTGTTCAAAGATACTGCAATGCAATATTCATTCTGCGTGAACAATATTGCTTTGGTAAAAGGTCGCCCTTGCTTGTTGAATTTGAAGGATTTGATTCGTTATTTTGTAGATCATCGTTTGGATGTTGTAACACGTCGTACAGAATTTGAATTGAAAAAAGCTCAAGATCGTGCTCACATTCTCGAAGGTTTAATTGTGGCAGTTGACAATATCGACGAAGTTGTTCGCATTATTCGTGCTAGCAGAACTCCATCGGAAGCTCAACGTGCATTGGAAGAACGTTTCAATTTGGACGAAATACAATCAAAAGCAATAGTTGATATGCGTTTGAGTCAATTGACAGGACTTCGTATAGATGAGTTGAAAAAAGAATATGCAGACTTATTAGCTTTGATTGAAGATTTGAAAGATATTTTGGCGAAAGTTGAGCGTCGTATGGAAATCATCAAAAACGAAATGCTTGAAATAAAAGAAAAGTATGGCGACGAACGCAAAACAGTTATCGAATACGCCAACGAAGAGATGAATCCAGAAGACTTCTATGCTGACGACGAAATGGTAATCACAATTTCGCATCTTGGCTATATCAAACGTACTGCTTTGAGTGAATTCCGTACACAAAGTCGTGGTGGAGTGGGCTCAAAGGGTAGCGACTCGCGCGACGAAGACTTTATTGAATACATCTATCAAGCATCAATGCACAATACGATGATGTTCTTTACTCAAAAAGGTCGTTGCTATTGGTTGAAGGTATTCCAAATTCCTGAAGGAACTAAAAATGCTAAAGGTCGTGCTATTCAAAACCTTTTGAATATCGATGCCGACGATAAGGTAAATGCATTTATCACAACCAAACAATTAAACGATGAGGAATTTGTTAAGTCTCACTATTTAGTATTTGCAACAAAACAAGGTGTGATAAAGAAAACGTCATTAGAAGCATATTCTCGTCCACGTCAAAATGGTGTTAATGCTATTGTGATTCGTGAAGACGACCGCTTGATTCAAGTTTGCTTAACCGATGGCAAAAGCGAAATTATTATGGCAAACCGCAATGGTCGTGCAATTCGCTTCAATGAAGAGAATGTTCGCTCAATGGGTCGTGTTTCTACAGGTGTTCGTGGTATGCAGCTTGACGATGACGGCGACGAAGTTGTTGGAATGATTTGCGGAAATAAAGAATCGAACGAAACCGTAATGGTTGTTTCTGAAAAAGGTTACGGAAAACGCACCAACATAGTAGAAAAAGACGAAAACGGCAACATTATTCTTGACGAAAACGGACAGCCAAACGACATTTATCGTATAACAAACCGTGGAGGTAAAGGTGTTAAAACAATGAACATCACCGAAAAAACTGGTAAATTGGTAGCGATAATGAGCGTAAGCGACGAAAACGATTTGATGATTATCAATAAGTCGGGTATAACTATCCGTTTGAAAGTGGCTGATATTCGTACGATGGGACGTGCAACGCAAGGAGTTCGCCTCATCAATCTCGAAAAACGCAATGACGAAATTGCTTCCGTTTGTAAGGTTGTAGCCGAAGAATTGGAAGAAGTTGCTGCTGAGAACGAAGAAAGTAGTGAAATAGAAAACAATTAAATTTATCAATAACAAAAATTAATTTAGTTATGAAAAAAGTATTTTTACCAGTAGTTTTGCTATGTTTGGCAACTACAATGTTTGCTCAAAAGGCCAACGTTTCGAAAGCAAAAACAAAGGCGTTCAACGTAGAAGCACCTGACTTTAAAGGAGCAAAAGATTTGATGGATGCTGCATTGATTCATCCAGAAACTAAAGATGACATTAAAACATGGTGGGCTGCAGCTCAAGTTTACAATGAAATTCAATTGCAAGAAACAGAAAAGCAAATGATGGGATTCCCATTTGATGCAGATTTGCGTGAAGCAGCTTTATTGAGAGTTCTTGAATGTGCTTTGAAAACAGATGAGTTGGACCAAGTGCCTGACAAAAAAGGTGCTATCAAACCAAAATACACAAAGAAAATCAAATCACTATTGACGGATTTGTTCAATAGTCCTTCGATTCAGTATTGTGCCGGAGCTGCATTTGAACGTGCTGATTTTTCAACAGCAGCAAAAGCATTTGATATTTATGTTGAAATTCCTACGCTTGAGTTTATGAAACCTTTGGCTTTGGACAAGGATTCAAACTATGTGTTTATCAAATATAATGCAGGTATTGCTCATATTCAGGCTGCAAAGGCAGAAAATATGTCGAAAGCAATTCAGTATTTTGGAGAGTTGACAAGTTCTTCTTATGATGATAAGAATTCGGTGTATCAAATTTTGTCGAACTTGTATTTGCAAGTTGGTGACACAGCTAATTATGTAGGGACTTTGGAAGAAGCAATTGAGAAAATTCCAGGTGAAACCTATTATATTAATTTCTTGATTGAACATTTGCTTAAGACAAATCAATCTGACAAGGCAGTTTCTTATCTTGAAAAAGCAATCGCAAATGACCCTACTTTTGCTAACTATTACTTTATTTTGGGTTATGTAAAAGAAGGATTAGGTCTTAAGGACGAAGCTATTGTACAATATGATAAAGCAATTGAGTTAAATCCTGACTATGTTGAGGCAATTTTTGGAAAAGCTTTGAATTTGTACAATAGAGCTGTTGAGGCGGATAATAAAGCAAGTGAAATTCAAGATAATAAACTTTATCAAGCAGAACGTGCAAAAGTTGATAAGATGGTTTTGGAAGCAATTCCTTATTTTGAACGTGTATTGGAACTTAAACCAGATGATGACCAAAACTTGAGAACATTGAAAGGTATTTATTATCGTTTTAGTTCTAAAGATAAAGAATTTGAACGTAAGTTCAACGAAATGGAACAACGTTTGAAAGAATTAGGATATTAATAGTTATTCGTAAGCAATAAAAAAGTCGCCACATTAGGCGACTTTTTTTATTACAAGATAAATTTATTTTGTTTGAAGATGTCTTATCTCTCCTGTGGTTGGGTTAAAAATCAACCTTAAATTTTTATCTTTTGTCAGTTTTTTGTCTAGCGCAAGAGTGTAACCAAGTTGTGCTACTTTGATTGATTTTTCAATTAAAATAGTTTCAGCGTCATATAACGTGATTGTTGATTTACCTGTAATTTGATATCTAATGCCATTTTGTTTTTTTTGTTTTTCTGCTAAATTCAAATTAGCACGTTCAGTTTCTATTTTGACGTAAACTGGTGTGCCTGACAGGTCGGTCTTATCCACTATTCCTTGTTTGCTTGTAAAACGGAAAAGAACTTCATCAATGTTTTTAGATGGATCAATTTCTATTGTTTGAACCAATGTGTCTGTAATTGTTTTTCCTACAAAAAGTTCTGTAAGTTTTTGTTCTGTAGAGCAAAGTTGATCGAATAAAATTTGAGTTGAAGTGCCATCAGAAGGGAATTCAAAGTCGCCTAAGAGGTATGAATTTTTACTTTCTCTAATGGCATAAAGTTGTTTTGCAGCCAATTCTGCCATTTTGGTTGTAGAATTTGCTTGAAGAGCATCTTCGTTCAATATATTCCAATCAAATATAACATTCTTTTTGGATAGCAAAGATGTGCTTGATTCTTTTTTGATGCATTCGTTTTGTTTACATTCGTTTCCTATTGCACACAATATGTTATCACAGTTCAAACTAATTCCTGCTGTTTTTTCAGGTGATTGGATATAAAAAACTTTACTTGTGTCAGCAACTGAAAAAGGTGTTAACGTTAATGATTCTAAACACCATTCTTCCTTGTCTGCTTTTATGAAATCTTTTGTTCCTAAAAATCGTCCGGCATACTGAAAGAAGGGTCCTTTTACAAAAGTGGTTTTAATTGTTTTTACTTCAATTTTGAGCATAGTTTTTGGTAAAAAGTAGAAAATTCCTTTACCGTCTTTTATGGGTTTTTCTTCCTTTACAGAGTTTATAACTGGTTTTGCAATTATTGATGCTGAAATCAATAAAAATGCTGCTGATGCGATAATTTTTTTCATTTTTTTATTTCAATAGTGATAAATATGCTTTTCCAATATTTTCTATAATGTCAGAAGCGATAAGTGCATATTCCGAAGTGTTTTTAGAAGCTATATCTCCAGCCAAACTATGTAGTGCTACTCCAACAATTGCTGCCTCTTCCGACGAATATTTTTGTGCTAAAAGAGAAAGAATAATTCCTGTTAGTACATCTCCGCTTCCAGCAGTTGCCATTCCCGAATTGCCAAAAGTATTTTCAAAAATAGTTCCGTTTGGACAATATATCTTGGTGCGATGGCTTTTTAGGACCACAAAAGTAGTATGTTTTTTTGCAAATTCCGAAGCTTTTTTTGCTTGTTCTTCTAAAGATGATGAGGTTCCTACTAGTCTCTCAAATTCTTTGATGTGTGGTGTGATTATACTATTTCTAGGAATGTACTTTAGTGTTTCTTTGTTTTGCGATAGAATATTTAGCGCGTCGGCATCAAAAACAATAGGTTGCTGTGGCTGAGTTTCTAGCCAGGTTTCAAATGCACAAATAGTTTGTAAGGAGGTGCCGAGTCCACATCCTATGCCTATTGCTGAATATTTTTCGGTATTGGGGAAAGAAGTTATTTCATCATTGTTTTTGTCAAATAATGTCATTGCCTCTGGAATTGCAACGGGAAAAATATTTTTTGCGCCAGCAGGAACGTAAGAAGTGAGAAGTCCAACACCAGTTTTCATACATGCTTTTGAAGATAAAATGGCAGCTCCCATTTTTCCTAAACTACCACCTATGAAAAGAGCATGGCCATAATCTCCTTTGTGCGAGATAGGATTTCTAGAATGTATTTTTGTGCGAACAAATTCGGTAGTTATCGGAGTCATTTTTTCTCTTTATTTTTGGTATTCTAAAGGCATTCGGTTGACAATGGAGCGACCAAGAGTGACCTCATCGGCATATTCCAGTTCATCGCCAACGGCTACTCCTCTTGCAAGAATAGTCATTTTTACACTGCTCGAAGCTAATTTTCGGAATAAATAGAAACAAGTTGTATCGCCTTCCATCGTTGTACTTAGCGCAAAAATCACTTCTTTAATCACACCTGCATTTACCCGTTCAATAAGAGAATTTATTTCTAAATCAGATGGCCCAATGCCGTTCATTGGAGATATTATTCCTCCTAATACATGATATAAACCTCTATATTGTTGCGTGTTTTCAATTGCCATTACGTCCTTAATTGTTTCTACAACACAAATTGTTGTTTCGTCTCTTGATTTATCAGAACAGATTCCGCAAATTTCTGTATCAGAGATGTTATGGCAAACTTTGCAGTAGAGAATATTTTGTCGGAGATTGAGTATGGCGTTGGAAAAACCTTCAACGTCTTCTTCCGATTGTCTTAGTAAGTGCAATACCAAACGTAATGCTGTTTTCTTCCCAATTCCTGGCAACTTGGCAAATTCCAAAACGGCATCATCTAGTAGTGTTGAAGATTGTTGTGATTGCATACCTATTATAATGAATAACTCTACAAAATTAATGAATTTTATTCAACTCAAGAAGAAAACTTTTTTTGGAAAAATTATTACTACTTTGCCATTAAAAAAAAGTGATGTACATTTGTGGCAAAATTGATTTTAATTATTATTGTTTAACTAATTTTTTTACAGAATGAGAAAGAAATTATTCTTTGTCGTGGTTTTGCTTTTTTCAATGGCAAATATTTTTGCTGTTTGCAAACACGACAACTACATCGGTGACAACGATGTGGCAGGTTGGATGTGGCAGTACTACTCCTCTTGGCAACCAGGAAGTGCTCCCGCAGGTACTAAGAACGAAAACTTCTTTATTGGTCGTGTTCGTCCTTTGAAACGTTTTACTAACGAGAATACTCAAGTTATTCAAGATAGTAAAACATCTATGCGCCGTCAACGTAAAGTGTTGTGGTGGTGTCCTATAAACGAAGGAGCTTGGACTTCATTGCCTCGTTATGCGTTTGATTCTGAAGCGTTCAGTTCTTGGAGTTACATTGATATTCATGGAAACTGGACTCAAGGTCTTATGCGTCAGCCAGGAGCATTTGCCGATGTGGCTCACAAAAATGGTGTAGCAACGAGTGTTGTTTCTGCTGCTCCATGGGCAGTGGCTCAAACAAACTACGACGGAGGTCATGGACAAAACTACAAAGCCTTGGTTGATGGAGGTGCTGACAAGTTGATGAAACTATTGAAGTACTATGGTATCGATGGTATGGGATTCAACTCTGAGCAAACTTGGGAAAGTTTCAATGGTATGAAAACTTTGCTCTTCAACTGTCATGCTTTGAGAGAAACTTACGATATGCCACTTTTACACTTCGACTTCTACAACTTGAGTAGTTCGTTGAGTTCTGGTTCTTGCGGAAGTACAAGTTTCGACTGTTTCTTCCCAGCAGCAAATGGTTTCTTCTTGAACTACAACTGGAGTTCTCTAGCTGGGGTTGTGTCTACAGCAAACACAATGATCGCTAATGCAGGAGGAAACTTCTCGCAATATGTATCATCGTACGATGTATATGGTGGTATGGATATGCAAGGTCGCAGTAGTGCAGGTTGGTCATATATAGATCAAGCAGCAGCTTCTGTTGGTATCTGGGGTGCTCACAATAAGTGTATGCCTTACGAAGGGGCAACTGAAGATGGTTCTACTCCAATGGCAATTCAGAAATGTTACCTTAAAAAGTGTGAGTATTTGTTTACTGGTGGTACTCGTAACCCTGTAAATGATTTGACTATTTCAAGCAAACTATGTTCTGGAACACCAGATTTCTTTGGTATTTCAAAACTTGTTGCTGCTAAATCTTCATTGTCATGGAAAGCAAATGATTATTTCCCATTTATGACTTATTTCAACTTGGGTAATGGTCAGTTCTTCAAAAGCGAAGGTGTAACAACTTACAATGACGAGTGGTACAATATTGGTGTACAAGACTTTTTGCCAACATGGCGTTGGTGGATTACTACAAGTTGGATGGGTCGCACTACATCGGTTGTTCCATCAGGATTCAATGCTGAGTTTACTTATGAAGATGCTTGGTTTGGTGGTTCTTGTTTGAAAGTTGAAAACACTAATGCAGCAAACACTTCTGTTTACTTGCACTTGTTCAAAACACAATTCCCTCTTGCTACTGGTTACGAATTCACTATTCGTTACAAAGTGTTGAGCGGAAAAGCTACAGTTCAACTTGTAGGTTCAAAAGAAGGTTCAGAAGGTACAGCTGTTGCTCGT